>JAYVMO010000056.1:0-10953 GCA_043758915.1 Acidobacteriota bacterium
GGCTCGCCAGACAGCGTCTCGAGAAAAACCCGAAGGACGCCGAAGCGTTCTTCGCGCTAACCCTGGCCGCGGGCATGCAATCCAACGCCGACATGATTCTCAAGAAGCAGCATCTCGAAAGCTTGAAGCGGCTGAAGGAAGCCAATGAGTTTGCGAAGCAGCTTCTGGCGGAGCAGCCCGGCGCGGACGACGCTTACGTCGCTCTGGGCTCGGCGAACTACATTATCGGCAGCCTCTCGGGCGGTGCGCGCTTCATGTTGTGGTTTGGCGGTATTCACGGCGACAAAAAGCTGGGCATGCAACAGTTGCAGAAAACCGCGGAGAACGGAAGATATCTACAGCCCTTCGCAAAAATTCTTCTGGCCCTCTGCGCGCGCCGCGAAAAGCAGAAAGCGCTGGCGCAAAAGCTTTTCCGCGAATTGAGCGAGGAATTCCCGGAAAGCTCCCTGTATGCCGCCGAGTATGCCAAAGCCATGGGCAAATTGCCTCCCGCCGAGATAAAAGCACAGTAGGAATTTCCGCCCGGGTTTGTTCTTTCCACCGTCCTGTGATTAGCTAAATCAGGTTGCAACCGTTGAGGGGCATTGCGCTGCGCCCGTTGGATGAGAAACCTCGTGAGGAACCGCAGATGGCAAGAGACTCTGCCTTCCGCTTGACGCGCCGTTAGCCTCCAGTTCTAACCGCCAATGGGGTCACTGCCGAAAACTCATGTACTCTTCCCCAATCGATCTTGAGCGGGAGCCGCATTCTTACGGTTAAGCCGCCGAAAATTCGGCACGTTCGCCGGCGATGCGCTAGAATCGCCCTTCCGTCCGGCTTGCCCCGGCGATCATCTCAGCGTGAGGCGGTGCGCGGTGTTCCAGCAAGACTTGTTGAAGGGTCGGGCGATTTTCCTGACCGGAGGCGGTACCGGCCTCGGACGTTCGATGGCCCTGCGTTTTGCGGAACTCGGCGCCCGCATGTTTCTCGTGGGGCGCCGCGAGGAGCCTCTGCGCGAAGTGTGCGGCGAAATTCACAAATTGGGCGGAGCCGCGGCCTACACCACCTGCGACGTGCGCGACTACGCCGCCGTGGAAGCCGCCGCCAATAAGGCCGACGAGCAATACGGCCAAATCGATACCGTGGTGAATAACGCCGCAGGAAATTTCATGGCGCGCACCGAAAAACTCTCTCCCAACGCCTTCAACGCCGTCGTCGGCATCGTGCTCAACGGCAGCTTCCACTGTACGCAAACCTTCGGCAAGCGCTGGATCGCGCAAAAACTCGCCGGCAACATTTTGAGTATTGTGACCACCTATGCGGCGGCCAACTCCGGCTCCGGGTTTGTGGTTCCGTCGGCCTGCGCCAAAGCCGGCGTCCTGGCCATGACCACTTCCCTCGCCGTCGAATGGGCCAGGCATCACATCCGGCTGAACGCCATTGCTCCAGGACCGTTTCCTACGGAAGGAGCGTGGTCGCGCCTCATGCCCTCAAAGCAATTCGAAGAACACGCCAAGGACAAGCACCCGATGAAACGCTTTGGCCGTCACGAGGAGCTTGCCAATCTCGCCGCCTTTCTCCTCAGCGACATGGCCGAGTACATCAATGGCGAATGCGTGGTCATCGACGGTGGCCAATGGTTGCGCGGCGCGGGCGAATTCAATGACCTGCTGATGCTTCCCGAAGCGGCGTGGGAAACCATGGAAGCTGCGCGTCCGAAAAAATAGCAAAGTCCGCTATTGCGGCAGGCTGCGTTTGCGCAATTCCACACGGAGTTTTACCTCACCGATGCTCTGCCCATTGAATGAGGCGTGCACTGTCACTTCTTGCGGCTCCTGCTTTTTCGGGGCCTTCTCATCAAGCGCTGGCAAATTTATTTCGATGCGCGCGGCTGCGGTCTGCTTCGCCGCAATTAAGAAATGTCCTTCGCCGCTCTGGGCCGTCCATCCCGTGGGCAACGTCACAGACAATGTGACCTCGCGTGCCGTCGCTGTCGCATTGCGCAGCCACAAGGGAATCACCAGCGATCCCGGCGCCTGAAGAGCGATCTCCGGCGGCTCGGGGTGCGGAAGATGCGTCAGCCCGTGCGCTCGTCGAAAGTCAGCATGGAAGCTCCAAGTACCCGCAAGCTCGGCGAAATTCTCTCCAGGCTTTCGGCAGCAGGAAATTGCAGCTCGCATCCCTCCTGACGAAACCAAGTCTTTGCGCCAAGTCACTCCGGGGCCTAGCTTGACCAGGTTAAGTTGCACCGATAAGCTTGTTCTTTCTCCTTCCAGGTGAGCAAAAATCATGGAGCTGATTCAGGTCACACTGCCCGATGGCAACGTCCAGGAAGTGCCCAAGGGCACCACCCCGGCGGACATCGCCAGAAAAATTTCGCCGCGCCTCGCCGATGCCGCGTTCGTCGCGCGCGTCGCACAGCCCAATGATGGGGAAGCCCAGCTCATCGACTTGCGGCGGCCTCTCGACCACAACGTAAAACTGCAAATTCTCACCGACAAGGATCCTGATTCTCTTTTCGTCTTTCGCCATTCCGCTGCGCACCTGCTCGCCGCCGCCGTCATGGAGCTTTTTCCCAGCGTAAAGCTCGGCATCGGCCCGCCCATCGACACCGGCTTCTTTTACGAATTTCTGCGCGAAGAGCCCTTCACCCAGGACGACCTTGCCAACATTGAAAAAAAGATGCACGAGCTCGCGGCGCAGGATCTGCCCAATGAGCGCAAGCTCATTCCCAAGCCCGAAGCCATCGAGCTCTACAAAAAAAGCAATCAGATATTCAAATGCGAGCTGGTCGAAGAAAAAGCCGATGAGCCGATGGTCTCCTTTTACACCACCGGCAAATTCATCGACTTCTGCCGCGGTCCGCACATCCCTTCCACCAAGCGCATCACCGCATTCAAGCTGATGAATGTTTCCGGTGCGTACTGGAAAGGAAAAGAAGGCAACCCGCAGCTTCAGCGTATTTATGCCGCCTGCTTCTTCACGCAAAAAGATCTCGACGACTATCTGCACCGCCTAGAAGAAGCCAAGCGCCGCGATCACCGCAAACTCGGCGTCGAGATGGATCTCTTCAGCATTCAGGAAGAAGCCGGCCCCGGCCTGATTTTCTGGCACCCCAAAGGCGGACTCATCCGCAAAATCGTCGAAGACTGGCTGCGCGAGGAACTCCTCCAGCGCGGGTACGACCTCGTCTACACGCCGCACATTATGCGCCTCGACCTCTGGAAAACCAGCGGCCACACAAATTTCTACAAGGAAAATATGTTCGGCGCCGTGGAAGTCGAAAAAGCCGACTATCAGCTCAAACCCATGAACTGCCCGGGCCACATCTTGATTTTCAAGTCCAAGCTCAAGAGTTATCGCGATTTGCCCGTCCGCCTCGCGGAGCTGGGCACTGTTTATCGCTACGAACGCAGCGGCGTCCTCCACGGCCTCCTACGCGTCCGCGGCTTCACTCAGGACGACGCGCACATTTTTTGCATGCCTTCGCAAATCGAAAGTGAAGTCGAAGCCTGCGTCGATTTTGCCTTTGCCGTGATGAAAAACTTCGGCTTCGAAAAATTCGAGGTCGAGCTCTCCGATTGGGACGCCTCGCATCCCGAAAATTACGCCGGCAAACCCGAAGACTGGCATCGCGCCACCTCCGCTCTCGCGGAAACCATGCAGCGCATGAACATCCCGTTCAAAAAGATGGAAGGCGAAGCCGCTTTCTACGGCCCGAAAATCGACGTGAAACTCATCGACGCCATCGGCCGTCCCTGGCAGCTCACCACCGTGCAGTTTGATTTCAATTTGCCCGCGCGATTCGGCCTCGAATATGTCGGCGACGACGGCGCCAAGCATCAGCCTTTGATGGTGCACCGCGCGCTCCTCGGTTCCCTCGAGCGCTTCTTCGGCATCTTGATCGAGCACTATGCCGGTGCTTTCCCGCTGTGGCTCGCTCCCGTTCAGGTCGAAATCTGCCCCGTCAGCGAAAAAGTCGCCGATTACGCCAAGCACGTCACCGAGACGCTCAAGCGTCACCACATTCGTGTGCACCTCGACGATCGCAACGAAAAACTCCCCGCCAAAATCCGCGACGCTCAATTACAAAAAATTCCCTACATGCTCGTCGTTGGCCCCAAGGAAGCCGAAGCCGGCACCGTCAGCGTCCGCCACCGCGCCAAAGGCGATCTCGGCCCCAAACCCCTCGCCGAGGTCCTCGAATCCTTCCAGCGCGAAGTTGCTTCTCGCGCGACCAACTAATCCCCTCTCCCCAAAATACGTGAATTAGAAAGATAGCTCTTGGAGTGCGGCGGCTTGCCGCCGCGCCAAAGTCTAAGTCCTGTCATCCTGAGGCTAACCGATGAGTTTAGCCGATCAAAGATTCCGGCCTTGCCGGAAAGGATCTCAACTAACGAATCCTGCCTCGCTTCAGCCACGAAGCCCCCATCCCTGCCATTTACCCAGTTCCCTCTTGCCGTCTTCCCTCCGCCGCGTGCTATACTTTGAAGTCCGTCGCAGGCTGCTTTTGAGCACCATGGCGAGGGTGGGTGTGTCGAAACCGAGGCCCCTTCTCCGGTACTCCGGAGTTGTCGGTGCCTTGTTGACCGCTACGCGGTCTCACAGAACAAAGTGGGCTAGGGGGAATTATCGCAGAACGCAGCTTCCGGCAGAGCGACCGCATCCGCGTCAATGACAAGATTAGGGCGCGCGAGATCCGTGTGATTGATGAAGAAGGCGGCCAGCTCGGCGTCTTGCAGCCTTTTGAAGCGCTCAAGATGGCGCGTGAGCGCGGCCTGGATTTGGTGGAAATTTCGCCGACCGCCGATCCGCCGGTTTGCAAGATCACCGATTACGGCAAGTACCTTTATCAGGCCAACAAAAAGGCGCACGAGCAACGCAAAAGTAGCCGCGGCTCGCAGCTCAAAGAAGTAAAGTTTCGGCCCAATACCGCCGAGCACGATTATCAGGTTCGCAAGAACCAGATTATGCGCTTCCTCGGCGAAGGCCACAAAGTGCGCGCCATGATTTTTCATCGCGGCCGCGAAATGGCGCACCAGGAAGTCGGCCGCGCCAAATTGAATCGCTTGCTCGTCGAGATCGGCGAATTTTGCCTGATCGAAACCATGCCGCGCATGGAAGGCAACGTCCTCGTCGCTCTGCTGGCGCCGAAAAAGGGCGCGACCCTGCCAAAGCCGGCAGGGCAGCCGGCGGTAAACGTTTAGCAATCGCAGCAACTGGCGCAATAAGTTGCCCGCGGCAGTTTTGAAAAATTAGGAGCTGGGGCCTGATTTACTTGAGTGGATTCGCAAAGCCCCGCTTAATTAGGAGAAAGTTCAAGCGATGCCGAGAAATAGATCGAAACCAAAATTGAAATTGAAAACGCACCGCGGCGCGCGCAAGCGCTTTAAGATAACCGCCACCGGTAAGATCAAGCGCATGCATTCCGGCAAGCGCCACTTGCTCGGCACGAAAAGGCCCGGCCGCATGCGCAAGCTCAAAAAGCTGACGCTCGTAAATAAGGCCGACGTGGCCCGCATCAAGCAGATGCTCCCCTACGGCTAGACCGTAAGAGTTTCTTGAAGTGGGGCGCAGTCTTACGTGCCCTTCCAAGGAAAATGCGGAGCGCAAGCTCCGCAAATCGCGCCAGGCAGCGCTTCACGGGTGCCTGCCGGCCGATTCGCCCTGGCCAATGCGGGGCATTTGTAGAAGCCGGGCTTTAGCCCGGCATCATCGGAGACAAACCCGTTGCGTAACGCGTATTTTTGCGCGTGCACGCGCCCCGTTTGTCTCCCAATAAATCGTAGCCGCAGTCAGGCGAGGTCAAATTTTCTCTGTAGTGGCGGGTCTTTAGACCCGCCAGACAGAATCCCTTGGCCTCACCAACCTCGGCCGCGTCAAACTCGAAGGAGAAACCCCATGGCACGCGTAAAACGCGGCACAAAGCGCCGGGCACGGCGCAAAAAGTACCTCAAGAGGACAAAGGGATTTTTCCTCACCAAGAGCAAGCTCTACCAATCCGCCCAGGAAGCCGCCAATCGCGCCGATCGCTATGCTTTCCGCGACCGCCGTGTAAAAAAACGCCAATACCGCCGTCTGTGGATCCAGCGCGTCGGCGCCGCCGCGCGGCTGAACGGCATCACCTACGGCCAGTTGATTCACGGGCTCAAGGCCGCAGGCATCGTCCTCGACCGCAAAGTGCTCGCTGACATCGCCGTGAAAGACGCCGCCGCATTCACGCAGCTCGCGGAAAAAGCCAGATCCGCAGCTCCGCCGCAAAAGAAGAAGAAAGCCTCCTAGTTGCTTTAACTCACCCTTGGGGGCGAAGCTCTATCACCGTACCCGTAACGCCGGTATCTTGCCGGCAGTTTTTGTCCTGTAGGGGCACGATAAATCGTGCCCTAACGGTGTATTCTATTTCGCGATCATGCCCAATTCCGACATCGGTCTCGACAAAACTCTCGCCGCTCTCGGCATAACGCAACGGGAGCAGGTCGCGCCGCTCTTCTCGAGAGTCCGCGCACGATTCGACGATGCAACGTTAGCGGTTCACGACGTAGCTTCCTGGAAGCCACTGCGCGACGCGTGGCTGGGGCGTAAATCCGGCGTATTGTCTCTCATCACGGACAATTGGCTAAAGAACTCGAACGCCAGCTTAAAACCTGTTGTTGGTCAAGAATTAAACGACATCCGGAAATACGTCGAAGGACGACTAGAACAATTTCGAGTGGAGGTGGAGGATAGCGCGGAGGCGGGCGCCCTGACCCGCGAGCGCGTCGATCTCTCGCTCCCCGGCGTCATCCGTCCCATCGGCTCGCGGCACCTCATTCGCCAGGTCTTCCAGGAAATCGAGGATATTTTCGTCTCCATTGGTTTCTCCGTTGTCGAAGGCCCGGAAATCGAAACTCCCTATTACAATTTCGAAGCTCTCAACATTCCCGAGGATCACCCCGTCCGCGACGACATGGACACCTTCTACCTGGATTTGCCCAAAGGCGCGCCGACACCGCTCCTCCTCCGTACGCACACTTCGCCCATGCAAATTCGCACCATGGAAAAGCAAAAGCCGCCTGTGCGCGTCATCGTTCCCGGCAAGGTTTATCGCCGCGACAATCCCGACGCCACGCACTCCTTCATGTTTCACCAGATTGAAGGCCTGGCCGTCGACTCGGACATTACCTTTTGCGATTTCACCGGCACCATCGAATACTTCGTGAAACAGTTCTTCGGTCCTTCGGTGAAAACACGCTTCCGGCCCAGCTATTTTCCTTTCACCGAGCCTTCCGTCGAGTTCGATGTTTCCTGCCCCTTCTGCGGCGGAACCGGCCGGACCTCTCTGCGTTCTAACGTTACGGAAGACGCGGGTGGCGGCGTCTGCTCGAAATGCAAGGGCGCAGCATGGATCGAGCTCTTCGGAGCAGGCATGGTCGACCCCGCCGTCTACGGCTTCGTGAACTACGATGCCAAAAAAGTCAGCGGCTTCGCTTTCGGTATCGGCATCGACCGCTTGGCCATGCTGAAGTACGGCATCGACGACATCCAGGTCTTTTCCCAAAACGACGTGCGCTTCTTGCGCCAGTTCCCGTAGTGCGCCGTTGTAGTGGCGGATCTTTAGATCCGCCCGGGGTCTATCCTGGGTAGCCGCGCACGACCGCGCAGTGCGATAGGAGCAAGCGCCATAGCAGCAAGGTTGTCATTCTGAGCGCATCCGATAAGGATGCGCGAAGAATCTCAACTGAAGCATTACCGAGACTTTCGATTGTGAGCACCATGACTTTTGCCGACGCCAAACAACGCTTCTCCAATCGCGCAGCGGACTACGTTCGCTACCGCCCGGGTTACCCCGCGGCGCTGCTCGATCTTCTCCGCACGGATTGCCGTCTGTGTCCCGAACATGCAATCGCCGACATCGGCTCCGGCACCGGCATCCTTAGTAAACTTTTTCTCGCCAATGGCAATCGCGTCTTCGGCGTCGAGCCCAACCCCGAAATGCGCCAGGGCGGCGAAGAATTTCTGCGCGAATACAAAACATTCGCCAGCATCGACGGCGCCGCCGAAGCGACAACCCTCCCCGATGCCTGCGTCGATTTCGTCACCGTCGGCCAGGCCTTCCACTGGTTCGACCCCACCGCCGCACGCCGCGAATTTATGCGCATCCTCAAGCCCGGCGGCTGGATCCTCGTCGTTTGGAACGATCGCCGCATGGAAGAAACGCAATTCGGCCGCGACTACGAAGATCTCCTGGTGCGCTTTGGCATCGATTACACGCGCGTGAAAGACGCGTATCCGGAAATCGCGAACATTCGCGATTTCTTCGGCGAGCGCACCTTTGTTTCGCGCGACTTGCCGAACGAACAGCTCTTCGATTGGGACGGACTCTGCGGCCGTCTGCGCAGCAGCTCCTACGCTCCCACCGAAAACCATCCGAGTTACGCGCCCATGATGGCGGAGCTTCAGAGACTTTTTCGCGCCGCCGCCGAAAATAATTTCGTGTGCATGCAGTACTTCACGCGCATTTATTTCGGGCAATTGCGAGCGGGCGGGGACTGACACATGAAAGTCGTTTACAACTCGCTGAAAGATTTTGTCGATGTTAGCGCTTCGCCGCAGGAGCTTGCCTCGCGCCTCGCTCTTTCCGGCACCAACATCGGCGGCATCGAGAACGGCCCGCATGGCGCCGTGATCGACGCAGAAGTTTCTTCCAACCGTCCCGATTGCCTCGGCCACCTGGGAATCGCGCGCGAAGTCGCCGCTGTTTACAAACTTCCACTTAAGTCGGTTTCTCCGAAGCCCCCGGAATCCAACGCGAAAGCCAGCGATGCAATTCGCGTCGAAATTCAAGCGCCCGATCTTTGCGGGCGCTTTACCGCGCGCGTCATTCGCGGCGTAAAGATTCAGCCTTCGCCTAAATGGCTGAAAGACCGCCTCGAAGCATCCGGAGTAGCAAGTATCAGCAACGTCGTTGATATTTCCAACTACGTGATGCTCGAGTTGGGCCATCCGCTGCACGCCTACGACTACGATCTGGTCCGCAATCACAGCATCGTCGTGCGAAAAGCGAAGCCCACCGAGAAAATCAAAACACTCGACGGCCTCCAGCGCACGCTCGATCCGGGCATTTGCATGATCGCTGACGGAGACGGTTCACGCGCCGTCGGCATCGGCGGAATCATGGGTGGCACCGAAACCGAACTTTCGTTTTCCACAAAAAACGTTTTGATCGAGTGCGCTTGGTTCGATCCCGTCGCCATTCGCCGCGCGGCGCGTTCTTTGAAACTGCACACCGAAGCGTCCACGCGTTTCGGACGCGGCGCCGATCCGGAGATGGCCGAACTAGCCTCCCGCCGTTGCGCGGAACTGATCCTGCAGCTTGCCGGCGGGGAACTTCTCTTCGGCGTCGTCGATATTTTTCCCGGCAAGCGCGCTGCGAAAAACATTCGCGTGACGCGCGCGGAGATTCTGCGCGTGATGGGCGCGGACGTTCCCGACAAGGAACTGGAAGCCATCCTCGGTGCGCTAGGCTTTGCGCCCGTGCGCGCCGATGAAAACCGCGGAGCGGCGGGCTCGCTGCTTGCCGCGTGGGAATGCACGCAGCCTTCGTGGCGCGCGGAAGTCGAACGCGAGATCGATCTCATCGAAGAAATCGCGCGCATTTACGGTCTCGATAAATTTCCTCCGCGTTTGCCCGCGGCGCGCCAGGGCGCGGCGCGCCTTCCACATCACGAAGCGGAAACGCGTTTGCGCGAACGCCTCGTCGGCCTGGGCTACCGCGAAATTATCACCATCCCGCACGTCGCCGAGGAGCGCGATGCGCTGTTCCGCCCGGCAAATGTTGCACCGGCGCGGCTTGCGAATCCTCTCTCGGAAGAAGCCGGGGTTCTCCGCTCGACCGGCATCGTCACCATGGCGGCGGCGCTCGAATGGAACCTGAATCACAGCCAGCGGAATGTGCGGCTCTTCGAGATCGGCCGTCACTATCGACTCGATGGGAGCAAGTCCATCGAGACGCGCATCCTCAATCTCGGCGCGACCGGAGAAGCGCGCGAAAAAGGCGTTTACGAAAACGCGCACTCCTACGAGTTCGCCGACCTGAAGGGCGACCTCGACGCCATCGGCTCTCTCGCGGGAGGTTTCCACTGGGAAGAACTCTCCGCGAACGCGCGTGAAGAAAGCGGTGGACCTAACTGGCTGCACGCGGCGCGGCGCGGCACATTGCACGTCAGTACCGGGCACCTCAATACCGGGCAACTTAATCCCGTCATTCCGAGCGAAACGAGGAATCTCTCTGCGATTGGAGTCGCAGGACAACTTTCGCGGCGCGTGGCTGAAAAAATGAAATTGCGCCAGGATGTTTTTCTTGCCGAATTGCAACTCGATCCCGTCTATGCCGCGATGCACGCGGCGAAGGAAGCCCGGAGGTACGAACCGCTGCCGAGATTCCCGGGCGTCGAGCGCGATTTCTCCCTGTTACTAGCGGACGGCATGCATTTCTCCGCTGTCGCGAATGTCATTCGTTCGCTGAACATTGCCGAGGTGGCGGCCATTGAAGCGACCGATCTCTTCCGCGGGAAGAATGTTCCGGCGGGAAAATATTCGCTGCTGGTGCGTGTCACGTTCCAGAGCCGCGAAGCGACGTTCACCGATGCGCAGATCAGCGACTGCTGCGGCAAAATCGTCACAGCCCTTGAAAAGCAGCTCGGCGCGCAGCTTCGCGCAAGTTGATCCCTTTCTTTCAAAGTTTCCGCTATCGCCCAGCGAAACCTTAGGGGCACGATATATCGTGCCCCTACAAGTGTGTTATCTTGGCGCGAGTGCATCCGGGACGACGAGCATGAGTGCACCGGTAAAAGTGCAAATTTTCGGGCAGCCGTACGCGATTCGCGGCGAGTTGGACGAAGCCTACGTACAGAAGCTGGCGGCGTACGTGGACGAAAAGATGCGCGCGATCGCGGAGGCCACGGCGACGGTGGATACGCAAAAGGTCGCGGTGCT
>JAYVMO010000057.1:0-5030 GCA_043758915.1 Acidobacteriota bacterium
TAACTGAATACCTTTGCAAAAGAACCGATGGAAAGTATCTGCACGCCGAGGAGCGTAAAGAACACGCCAAAAATCATGGTGTGAATGTCGAGAATAATATGCGGAGAAATACTCCGAGGGCCCGGAAGCAGCCAGAATACAAGAAGCAGTCCCAGCGCCACGAGCGATGATCCGGGAAGGAGAAAAAGCCAGTTGGGCGCATACAGCAGCATGAATCGCAAGCTGCGCCAGCCATCGCGGAAACTGCGGAGGTGCGGAGGCCGGCCTCGCTTGTCGGGCCAGAGAATAATGGGGATTTCCGTGATGCGCGCACCGATCTGCGAGGCTTTGATGATCATCTCGAGGGCAAATTCCATGCCTGAACTGCGAACATCGAGGCGGTCATAAAGGTCACGCCGGAAACCACGCATGCCGCAATAGCTGTCACCAATGCCGGCCTGGAAGAGAAGGTTGAGCAGCGCGGTGAGACCAGGGTTGCCAAAATATTTGTGAAGCGGTGGCATGGCGCCGGGCTTGATTCCACCGCGAAAGCGGTTACCCATAACAACGTCATAACCTTCGCGTAACTTCTCGACAAAGCGGGGCACATCGCTGAAGTCATAGCTGTCGTCGGCGTCGCCCATAATGATGAAAGGCCCCCGGGCGGAGCCAATGCCCGCCCGCAGAGTTGCGCCGTAGCCACGCTGGGGCACGCGGACGACACGCGCGCCATGCTTCTCGGCAGTGTCGGTAGAGCCGTCGGTAGAACCGTTGTCTGCGACAATGACTTCTCCAGAGATGCCGGCCTTATGGAAAGCGTTCACGGCTTTGTCGATGCAAAAAGCGAGAGAGCTGGCCTCGTTCAAACACGGAATGACGACGGAAACCTCAATTGGGCGGGATGATTCGGCCAGGGCTGGCGATCCGTCCGTGGAGGTCAATGTAGTTTCCATAGGCAGCATCATGTTAGCGCACGACCCGCAACATTTCACTACGCCGGCACGGCATTCACGGAACAGACGAGCGGCGCGCCCACCGCGCCACTCGAAAACGGCTTCGATCTGTGGGAAACTCCAGCTGGGGTTTCCCGCGACACGACCATGCGGCCATCCGCGATCAACAATCACAAGGAAGAAAGGATGCCCGTTTCTCGCAGTGAAACTGCGTCTGATCCCTGGGAAGACGCATATGCGCGTTTCGAAACTCCCGAAGATGAAATCCAGAAATTCGTGAAGCGCCTGGAAAAGCTTGGCGCAGCAGAATGGGCTCGCCAAGCGGAAATCGTCGAGCTGTTCTGCGGGCGCGGCAACGGATTGCAGGCGTTGCAGCGCTTGGGGTTTCACCATATCGAAGGCTTGGATCTTTCGCCGCGGCTAATTGCCCAATATCGAGGGGAGGCAAAATGTACGGTTGCCGACTGCCGGCATCTGCCATTTGAGGACCGCAGCAAGGACGTGCTCATTGTGCAGGGTGGTCTGCATCATCTGCCTGCTTTACCCGCCGACCTCGAGAAAACCTTTGGCGAGATGCGTCGAGTGCTGCGGATGAATGGCCGCGTGGTCTTCGTTGAACCCTGGCTGACTCCGTTCCTGAAATTTGTGCACTGGCTTTCGGAGAAGGGCCTGGCGCGCCGCGCTTCGGGAAAGCTGGATGCCCTAGCGACAATGATTCACTATGAAAAAGGCACTTACGAGCAATGGCTCAGCCAGCCACAGCTCATCACCAAACTCGCGCACCAGAACTTTTCTCCTATTCATGAATCTTTTGCGTGGGGAAAATGGAATTTTGTCGGAACGCCCCGCTGAGAAACACGCCGGTGCTTACGGTGCTTTCTCCCTTACTCCGAGCTTGCATTTTCGGCTCGCGCCGATATGATTGCGGCGCTCGGGTTCCCTGAGACCAACATTGTCTACCATAACTCCCGCTTCTTCCAGCGCTGCTCCCGTGCTCACCCAAAACCGCGGAAAGCTTCTGCAGATTCTCGGCATGTGGTTCGGGATTGCGGCGGCCATCGGAAATACGATTGCCGCGGGAATTGTCGCCGCGCCGGGTTACATCGCGCAGGAACTTCCCAACGTGTGGCTGTTTCTTGGCGTGTGGGTCGTTGGAGGCATCTACGTCTTCTGCGGCGCGTCGTCGATGGCCGAACTGGGCGCGGCGATTCCGCGCAGCGGCGGGCAATACAATTTTTCGCGCCGAGCGCTGGGCGAATACCCAGGGTTCATCGTGGGATGGAGCGATTGGCTTTCGACGGCGGGGACGAACGCCGCGGTGGCCATGGTGATCGGTAGTTACAGCGCCGTGCTGTTCCCGGTGATTGCCGGGCATGAGAAACAACTGGCGGTGTTGGTGCTCGTGGGGTTTGCGGTGCTGCAATGGCAAGGCGTGAAATGGGGAAGCGGCGCGCAGTTGCTGACAGCGGCGTTGAAGACGGCGGCGTTCGTCGTGTTGGTGATTGCGTGCTTCGCGCTGGGCGGGCACGTGCGGACGGAACTTGCGGCTAGCGCTCCCGCGCCCATGGCGGCAACTGGATGGCTGCTGGCCATCGGCTTCATGCGCGGGCTGCAAAAAGTTTTCTACACCGTGGATGGCTGGGACGGAGTTATCTATTTTGGCGAAGAGGTTAAAAATCCCGGCAAGGAAGTGCCGCGCGCGATTTTCGGCAGCGTGTTCTCCATTATTGGGATTTATCTGCTGCTGAATGCAGCGGTTGCGTACGTATTGCCGATGGGCGCGATTGCCGGAAATGAATTTTCGATGGGCACCGCGGCGAACCACATCTTCGGACGGTATGGCGACACGATTGTGCGCTCGATCATGGTGATTTCGCTGCTGAGCTGCATCAACGCCTGCCAGATGTTTTGCACGCGCATTTTGTACTCGATGAGCTGCGACGGGCTTTTCTTCCGGCAGGCATCGACGGTGAACAATGGCGGAACGCCGGTGCTGGCGCTGCTGCTGAGCACTATTGTGGGCTGCCTGTTCATCGTAACACGGAAATTCGACCAAGTGATTGACATGCTGGCGTTCTTTTTCGTGGCCAACTACACGCTGACGTACATTTCCGTTTTCGTGTTGCGAAAAAGAGAGCCGCAAATGGAGAGGCCATACCGTGCGTGGGGCTATCCGTGGACGACGGGAGCGGCGCTGGCGGGGTCCGTGCTGTTTCTAATTGGCGCGGTGTATGCGGATCAGAAAAACACGCCGTGGGCTGTAGGAATTCTGGTGCTCAGCTACCCGGTGTTCTGGGTGATGAAGCGGTTTTCGCGGAACTCCGCGGCCCGGCCGGCGTGACATGTGGTCCTATAGGACCTTCTCGGTGATGGACTTGGCCTGTAGGAAGTGGAGCAAGTAATCTTTGCCGCCGGTTTTGGAATCGGTGCCGGACATATTGAAACCACCGAAGGGATGTGCGCCGACCAGAGCGCCGGTACACTTGCGATTGAGATATAGATTGCCGACGTGGAAGGCCTCTTCGGCCTTTTCGATTTTCTTGGGGTTCTTTGAATAGACCGCACCGGTGAGACCGAACTCCGTGTCGTTGGCGATTTCGAGGGCTTGATCAAAATCTTTGGCCTTGATGACCGCGAGGACCGGACCGAAGACTTCCTCCTGCGCGATGCGCGATTTCGGATCGACGTTGGCAATGACGGTGGCCTGAACGAAATAACCATCGCCCTGCGCACGGCTTCCACCGACGAGTAACTTCCCTTCCTTCTTGCCGAGTTCGATGTAATTCAGGATTCCCTTCAGGGCCGTTTCGCTGACGACAGGTCCCATGTAGTTGGCGGGATCTTCGCTGGGGCCGACAGAGATTTTCCTGGTGCGTTCGACGAGTTTCTGAACGAAGGTGTCGTAGATTTTTTCAGAGACGATGGCGCGGGAACAGGCGGAACATTTCTGGCCCTGGTAGCCGAAAGCGGCTTGGGCAACGCCTTCGACGGCGGCGTCGATGTCGGCTTCTTCGTCGACGATGATGGCGTCCTTGCCGCCCATTTCGAGGATGGCGCGCTTGATCCAGATCTGGCCGGGAGATTTCTTTCCGGCGTTTTCGCTGATGAGCAAACCAACTTCTTTCGAGCCGGTGAAGGCGATGTAGCGGGTCTTGGGGTGTTTCACGAGGGCGTCACCGGCGGTTTCGCCGGGGCCGGTAATGAAATTGAGAGCTTCCTTGGGAATGCCAGCTTCGTAGAGGATTTCAACAACTTTGGCTGCCACGGTAGGCGATTCTTCGGAGGGCTTGAGGACGACCGTGTTGCCAGTGACGAGCGAAGCCACGGTCATACCGGCAGCGATGGCTGCGGGGAAATTCCACGGCGGGATGACGGCGCCGACGCCTAGCGGGATATAGACGAGATAATTCTTCTCCCCCTGCATGGGGGTAACGGGATGCTGGCCGGCGAAGCGCAGCATTTCGCGGCCATAAAATTCGAGGAAGTCGATGGTTTCGGCGGTGTCGCCGTCGGCTTCT
The DNA here is from genome assembly GCA_043758915.1 of Acidobacteriota bacterium. Lineage (GTDB taxonomy): Bacteria > Acidobacteriota > Terriglobia > Acidiferrales > UBA7541 > Acidiferrum. The sequence continues at coordinate 4,451 of JAYVMO010000057.1, forward strand.
GCCCAGGACTTGCCGACTTCATAGCAGATCCATGCGGAGAGTTCGAATTTGCGCTGGCGGATCAATTTAGCGGCACGAAATAGGATTTCGGCGCGCCTCTCGGCGGGAACGCGTTTCCAGGAGTCAAAGGCTTGGTAGGCGGCTTCGACGGCTTGATTGGCATGGTCCCTAGTGGCGGTTTGGAAGATGCCGAGGACCTGGGAGGGATGCGAGGGATTGGAGGAGGTCATTTTTGCGGTGGTCGTGACTTTTTGGCCGGCGATGTACATAGGATATTCGCGGCCAAATTCGGAGGCAACCTTTTTTAGAGCGGCTTCCATGGCGGTGCGGTTTTCGGGCTTTGAAAAGTCGACGAAAGGCTCGTTGGTGAATTCAGAAACGTGTAGTTTCGTTTCGGCGGTGGCCATAGCGGGTCTCTCCTGACTAAGCAAACGAGCCATTGTACTGCGACGGGAAACGGCGCGACAAGCCGAGTCCTCCACCCTGTCTTAGCTCCATAATTCTGTCACCCCTGGACTGCGACGTGAAAATGTCACCCTATGAGACAGGAGACATTCACGTTGAGTCAGAAGGAACTACA
>JAYVMO010000058.1:0-3574 GCA_043758915.1 Acidobacteriota bacterium
ATCCGTCCCGCTCCGTCAAGACCTGCAAAACGGCGCAAACCAAAAAAATGAAAATTGGGAGAAAAAATGGCGGAGAGGGTGGGATTCGAACCCACGGTAGGGGTAAACCTACACACGCTTTCCAAGCGTGCGCCTTAAACCGCTCGGCCACCTCTCCAGCTATGGAAACAACCTTACCAATTTAGCAGATTCTCTGGTATCGCGCACATCGCGCGATCGGGCAGGCACGCGTTTCCTCGCCACTCCCGATCCCACTTGTCCTCTGCTACAATTCTATCGTCAATTCCGGGATCGTCTAATCGGTAGGACATCAGCCTTTGGAGCTGAGTATCCTGGTTCGAGTCCAGGTCCCGGAACCAATCCTCGCTCGCGCACGCGCGGCTCCTTCTGCTCGTGGCTTTGCTCCGTGGTGATGACCATCGCCTCGCTGGGTGCATGTTTTTTGCCTGCGTGGCGCGCGACGCGCACCGATCCCGCCAGGGTCTTGCGGGAAGGCTGATTCTCTTTATCGGCGATGCGCCGCGGGAATTCGTCACTGGGTGTGTCAGAACCAGACTTACTGCGCGGGCGGAAGCCTGAGTTATCAAGAAACCGGTTTATTCGCCCAATTCGTTGCTGTGATTCCAGTCAATCGTGGGATCCAACGCGGGGTCGAGGGCCGGTTCCTTCTCCGTGGTCTCGTTCTTGTCGAGCTTGCGCTGCGTACGCTTTTCTTCCTTCATTTTACGCTTTTCCATGCGCTTCATTTCTTTTTGGCGTTTCTGAAATGTTGTCGTCATAACCTCTCCTCGCAGCAGAGTGCGGCCCGGAGAACTTGGCCCCGGACGTCCCGCCCATCCATGGAAAAGGAAAACTACCAGCGCGGTTCGCGAGGCTGCCGCGCCGACTCGCGGTAATCCTCGTTCGAAAATCGATCGCGTCCACCGCCGCCGCCCTTGCCGCGTCCCCCGCCGCCCCCGCCCGGTCCGCGCCCGCCGCCAGGACCGCCAAAACTTTTCGGCCCGCGCGGTGGTCCGCCTTCGCCCTTGGGCCGCGCTTCGTTCACTTTCAGATTGCGCCCGCCCATCTCTTTGCCATCGAGGCCGGCCATGGCCTTCGCCGCTTCCTCATCATTGGGCATCTCGACGAACGCGAACCCGCGCGCACGTCCAGTTTCCCGATCCATGGCCATATGCACGCGCGTGACTTGCCCGAAAGGCTCGAACAGCGCGCGCAGATCGCTCTCCGTGGTCTGAAAATTCATGTTGCCGACAAACAAACTCTTCATCACGCTTCTCCCTGTACTCTTCGAAGCACCACGAGTGCAGGATCTCGGCTGGCTGCCAATTCCCGGACACTACGTCACGCTGGCCTAAAATTGGCTGAATCAGTGGAGGGAGGGCCGCAAAGCGCACCCTTCAAGGAGTTCAGGCAATCCTACCTCGGGAGTCTACGCAAGAAAGATACCACATTTATCCGCTAAAGCTGGCACGCTCATTTCCCGCCGGGCTTGTCGGCTTCGAGCTTCCCGCGAATCACCGTGATGGATGCCGCCGGAAGCGTAAACGGCATTCGAGTGGCCGCATTTATCGTGGATTTCACCGCCAGGCCGTCCGGGTCCGCCGTGCCAACATTCAGAGTTGGATGCCACACATACTGCGCTTTTCCGAAGCTCGATTTGATGGTGTGCCCCGCATCCAACCGTTTTCGCAGCGCGCGTCAAGAACCTTCTTGTTTTGGGTCTTTTTGCTTTGCGGACAACGCCGATTAACCGTGCAAGAGCTCGTTCACCGCCCGCCAAGCCTGGTCGATGGCAACATTTGTGTAGGCATCGGCTCCGGCATCGGAATTGGCGATGGCGATCTTTCCAAAAGGTTTTCGCCCGATCACCCACGGCTTCTCTTCTTCTTTCCAGTCCGGATCAAACAGGGGGCTGGGCGTGTAGGCGTACCCGTGCGCCCAGCGGTTCACGGTAATGCCTTCGATGTCCTTGGCCGGATCGAACCCTGCGCCGCCGAGCATGCGCCCCAACTGGTCGCGGATGTTGCGCTCAAATTTCGAGAATGGCGTGTCCACCAATTCGCGGCGTCCCGCGCGGAACTGTTCCTTCATCGGCAGGCCGGGCTTGCAGGGCGTGCGGAGCATGAAGAGCACCATCGGGTCTTCCGGCTTGCCCGGAAACTGGTATTGCCCCAGGCTCACGGGAAAATCCATGGCCGTATAAGTGTGATATCCGGCCGGAGCGACGATGTGATGAACGTTGAATTTCGCGAACGACGTCCAGTTGCGCAGCGCGACGTGCGTGTACACCAACGGCGCCTTCACCAGATACGACAGCGCTTCCCTTTGCTTGTCGGGCAGTTCCGGACAAATGTAAGGAATCATCATGTTGTAGCAGGCCAGCACGCAATTCTTCGCCGTAACCGTTCGAAGTTTTCCGCCGCGCATGTACGCGACTTCCACTTCCTTCGCCGCACCCGCGGCGCTCGTGTGCTGCACATGGACTACCGTGCTATTGAGCCGCACCCGCACGGACGCGCCCGCCACATCCAACTTGCTGTAGTCCGCTTTCGCGGTAACTACATCCTCCATCGATGACCCCGGCAGGGCGTCCGGAAGCAACGTTCGCACCAGCAATCGCGCAATCGACGCATTCCCATCGGGAAAATGATAAATGTACGGCTCTTCCTTCCCTCCCTCGGGCAAGTCCAGCTCTTGAAATCCAGCATAGGTGAACGACTCGTAGTCATCCCCCGCTTCATGGCAAGCCAGCGCCGAAACGGCCTCGATGCCGACACAAAAGAGGTCATGCGTAAACGTCTGGAAGAACGGCAGGGCTGCGGGCGTCAGCATGCAGTATTTGGTCAGATACTCCGCGTAGCTCACTTTCCGGAGCTTCGCGATTTTTTCTTCCACGGACATCCCGGCCAGATAATCTTTCTTCTCCGTATATACCCTCGCAATATCCTTGCGCACGGCATCGGAGAGCGGCGCTTTCGCAAGAAACTCGGGCCAGGGTGTGGTGTTCATCCCCGTCACCAGGCGGTCTTCGCCAAATGTCTCTTTGTCGAAAAACGCCGCCGTGCCCATCTTCGAGTAAAACTTCTGATCGTAGGCCTTGTTAAACCGCTCGGTCTTGACTCCAATCTCTTCGATCAAGCTCTTCGCCACGTCGCTGTATTTTCCGGGGCTTTCGATCGATTGTGTTCCGCCGTAGCTCAGAAGCATCCGGCCGCCTGCCTGAAACTCATTGCGCTTGGCGTGCCCGCCAAAATCGTCGTGATTATCGAGGATCAGTATCCGCGCATCCTTCCCGGCGCTCTTGCGGTAGAAATAGGCCGCCGACAGCCCGCTGATCCCTCCACCCACGACGACCAGGTCATAGCTTTCGCCGGTCTTCGCCGTCGAACCCAGTTCATCCCACTTCTCGCCATCGCGCAGGAGATGCGCAAACGTGAAGCTCCCATCATGATTCCCGCGCATTCCCATTTTCGCGGGCGGGTAGTAGTCCGCGGCCTTCTCCGGAGCGAATTCGTCGAGCGCACCAGCCGCCAGCAGCGTCTCCGCGCCGAGCGCGCCTGCCACCAGCGCTCCG
>JAYVMO010000059.1:0-15927 GCA_043758915.1 Acidobacteriota bacterium
TTGCTTTCGCCAGCTTCGACAATTCCTTTGCGCGGCGCCTCGGGCAGAATGCCGCGAACGCCGTAGCCTACGGCCTGCCCTACGACGAAGCGCTTAAAGCCGTCACTCTTTACCCCGCGCAAATGTTCGGCCTGGCCGGCGAACTCGGTACTCTGGAAACCGGAAAGATCGCCAATGTGATCGTGACCACCGGCGATCCGCTGGAGTTGACCACCGACGTGCGCTATCTCTTCATCCGGGGACAGCTCACCTCTACCGATAATAAACAGAAGGCCTTGTACGACAAATACAGGTCCCGGCCCAAGCCCACCGAGTAGGGCCGCTGCTTTGCGGGTACCTGGAACTCGCCTTCCACATCCCGCCCATTCTCCTTGCCGATTCCGCAGTTCCGTGCGATCCAACAATGACTTCGTCAGCGTCCTTCGAACGGATACTTATCCTGCGACTGCACGGCGGCAGCGACATTGCGGCGGAGCGCGATGGTGTCCACCGCAGGGCGCTTGGCAAAGCGCTTCAGCACGGCCATTTGCGTGGTGAGCATGTCGCCTTCGTTGACGGCGGCGATGGCGCGCTTGGCTTCGTGCTCGACGCGCTCGGCCGCGTCGCTGACAAACACGCGCGCGGCGTCGATCATCGTTTGCGCGGCGGCTTCGCCCTTGGTCATCGCGGCCTTTTGCGCGCGCAGCACGCTGGACTCCATGGCATAAATTTCCATCACCATGTTTGATAGCGCGCCGATGAGCTCCTGTTCGTCCGCCAGTTTCTCGCGGAACTTCTGCATCGCGCCACCGGCTGCTTGCAGGAACATTTTCTTTGCGTTGGCCACCACCCGCGCTTCCTCGGCCAACACGCCCTCGGGCGTTTCCTCGAGCGACGGTCCCGCCAGGATTTCCTCGGCCAGCTTCATGGCCGCGGGAATCAGCGGCAACTGGCCGCCCATGGCGCGCTTCATCAGCATCTGGATGATCAGCATGCGGTTGATTTCGTTGGTGCCTTCAAAGATGCGGTTGATGCGCGAGTCGCGATACGCGCGGCACACCGAATACTCTTCGTGGTAACCGTAGCCTCCGAAAATTTGCACGCCTTCATCCACCACAAAATCCAGCATCTCGCTGCCATACACTTTGGCAATGGAGCTCTCGATCGCGTATTCCTCGAGCACCTGCATGGTGTTCTTGATTTTGTCGCCCGCGCCGGAAGCCGCAATCATGGCCGCGTCCATGTTTCCCGCCGAGCGGAAATTCATCGATTCCACCGCATAAATCTGGATGGCCATCTCGGCCAGTTTTTCCTTGATCAGGCCGAAGTCGCCGATCTGCTTGTTAAACGCCTTGCGCTCCTTGGCGTACTTCGCCGAGGTCATCAGTACGTGCTTGGATCCGCCCACCGCGGAAGCTCCGAGGGTAAAGCGCCCAGCGTTCAGAATGTTGAAGGCCACGATGTGTCCGCGCCCGATTTCGTGAAGAAGATTTTCCTTCGGCACTTTGCAATTCTCGAGGAACAGCGGCGTCGTCGAGCTGCCATGAATCCCCATCTTGTGCTCTTCATTGCCGGGTTTGCAGCCGGGGAACGCGCGCTCCACGATGAACGCCGAGAATTTCTCACCATCGATCTTGGCAAACACGATGAACAGGTCCGCGAATCCCCCGTTGGTGATCCACATTTTCTGCCCGTTCAGGATGTAGTGCGTGCCTTCCTTGTTCAGCTCCGCGCGCGTCAGTGAATTCTGCGAGTCCGAACCGGCTTGCGGTTCGGAGAGACAGTACGCCCCGATCATTTCGCCGCTGGCCAGTTTCGGGAGATATTTTTTCTTCTGCTCCTCCGTTCCGAAATACACGATGGGCAGCGTGCCGATGCCCGAATGCGCGCCGTGCGTTACCGCAAAACCGCCATAAATGGAGATTTTCTCGGTCAGCACCGTGGTGGCAATTTTGTCCAGCCCCGCGCCGCCATATTCCTCGGGGATCCCGCCGCTCATGATCCCGATCTCGCCGGCCTTTCTCACCAACTGCGCCATCAAACCGGGTTTCTTGGCTTCCAGGTTCTTGATGAGCGGAAGAACTTCCTTGAGGACAAATTCCTCGGCAGTCTGCCCGATGAGCTTCTGGTCATCGGTGAGATCGGCCGGCGTGAAAACATCCTGCGGTTGCGTGGCTGCCAGAAGGAAGACGCCGCCCTTCGCTGCCGTCTTGGTTACGGTTGCCGTAGCCATCGTGGTTCTCCTCGCCGAATCTGTCGTCGTGTTCTTGCGTCACGGCGCTGCAGCCGTGCGAAATTCGTTCCGAGCTCAACGCCTGTCGGCTCGGTCATTTCACTATCTTACTCCGTGCGCTATGGTTGGGTAAACAATCTGAAAGCGTGGATTGCCGAGACGACGAGCGATGAGGCTTGTCATGGTTTTGCGTCCGCTGGGCTGTCCTTGAAATAGAGCAAGATGTATCGCGCGGGCGTTTTGCCGGTGGGGCTGAAGCTCCAGTCGCGGTTCGCGGCACAGGGCATGGTTTTGAAACTGCGCAACGTGACCCGCGTCGTGGGGCTGGGGCAAAAGCGGCAGCAAGGCTGCCGCACTCCAAAAATTCCTGCGCGGCCTTAGATTATGCGAAGACATCAGAGGCGCTCGAAGATTCCGGCAGCGCCCATGCCGCCGCCAATACACATGGTGACCATGCCGTAGCGGGCGTTTCTGCGTTGCAATTCGCGGATCAGGGTGGCGGTGAGTTTTGCGCCGGTGCAGCCGAGCGGGTGGCCGAGGGCGATGGCGCCGCCATTGGGATTGACGCGCGCAGGATCGAGGCCGGCTTGCTGGATGACGGCGAGGGATTGCGCGGCAAACGCCTCGTTCAATTCGATGACGGCGATATCGCTGAGCGAGAGGCCAGCGAGCTTTAGCGCTTTGGGAATCGCGAACACCGGACCGATGCCAAATTCCTCCGGCGGGACGCCTGCCGTGGTGTAGGTGACGAAGCGGGCGAGAGGCTTGAGGCCGAGCGATTTGGCGCGCGCATCGCTCATGACCACGGTCGCGGCGGCGCCGTCGCTCATGGGCGAGCTGTTTCCCGCGGTGACGCTGCCTTTCACATGAAACGCGGGTTTTAGCTTGGCGAGGACGTCGAAAGAGGTGTCCGCGCGAGGAAGTTCGTCGGTATCGAACACGAAAGTTTGCGTGGCGGCTTTCGGGCCGGCCTTGGATTTGGACGACGCGCCGTTGCCGTTTATTGGAAGCGAGGTAATTTTCACTTCGACGGGAATGGTTTCGTCCTTGAAATTTCCTGCGGCGATAGCGGCGAGAGCTTTTTTGTGCGACTCGGCGGCGAAGCGATCGGCTTGCTCGCGGGTAATGCCGAATTTGCGCGCGATGTTTTCCGTGCCGAGGCCCATGTTGATGTAAGCGTCGGGATAGTGATCGACGAGCCAGGGATTGGGCGAAATTTTGTTGCCGCCCATGGGCACCATGGACATGGATTCGGTGCCGCCGGCGACGATCACTTCCGCGGAGCCCGCGCGGATGCGCTCGGCAGCGAGAGCGATGGCCTGGAGACCGGAAGAGCAGAAGCGGTTGATGGTCATGGCGCTGGTTTCGACGGGAAGTCCGGCGCGGAGCGAGGCGATGCGCGCGACGTTCATGCCCTGTTCGCCTTCGGGCATGGCGCAGCCGAGGATGACGTCGTCGATGTCCTTGGCGTCGAGGCCGGGGCAGCGGGCGAGGGCTTCCTTAATGGCCAGCGCGGCAAGATCGTCCGGGCGGGTGGCGCGAAGCGATCCTTTATAGGCGCGGCCTACGGGAGTGCGTACGGCGGAGACGATGACGGCTTCAGGCATGATCAGTTACCTCGCGGGTGCAGCGGCGCGGCGCCGTGCAAGGCATATTGTTGGCTGCCCGGTGGAAAATTGCAAATGGGGCGGGGAAGTGAACTCGCGACAGGCTGCGGCTGGCTACGGGGCCTCAACATGACATGCTTTGCTTGAGTTTTTTAGCAGCCCGTAACGGAGGCGTCACTCACGGAAAAACATCGAGCCAGGCCCGGCGCGATTGACAGGCGCTATTTCCGCCCTGGCAAAATGACGAAGGGTTTGTTCTTGCCCCAGCGATAGACTTCGAAATCCTTGTCCAGGGTCAGGATATCGGGGGTTTCGAATTCATCGGCCAGGCGGATGAGGCAGGCATCGGCGAGATCGATTTTGCGGTCGCGATATTTGCGGAGGATTAGTTTCAGAGCGGGTGCTTCGCGGGAGAGCTGAAAGGGGACTTGGAAGATTCCGGCGGCGACGTTATCGATTACGGCTTCGGGCGCGCCAGGAAGATTGCGGAGCAAGTAGCAGGTCTCGGCGAGGACTGCTTCGCAGGTGATCAGCGGCGCTTGCAGGCTCTGGACTGCCTCGGCACAAGCTTGGTGAAACTTCTCGCTGCGGTCGAGCAGGGCGACGATCACGCCGGTGTCGAGGAGTACCGGTTTCAACGGCCAAAATCCCGCAGGTGTTTCTTATTGGAGCCCAGATCGGAAACGCCAGAGCGGAATTTTCCCAGGCCTATGACGCCTTGTTTCTTCCTGCGCAGATGAGTTGCTTCCAGAATGCGCAGGCCTTCCCTTACGACTTGCGAAGGAGTCCAGCCGAGTTCCCGGACCAGCAGCGTCAGTCGCATCCGCGAGCGGTCATCCAATCGGGCTTGAATTGCAGTGCGCATGACTCATTGTACTACAAATCAGCACCTGTATTACACAGGTGTGCTTCGCGGACAGCATCGCCTGCCAGCGGCAAGACTTGGGGACATGCAAAGCAAGAGAAAGATAGCGCAGAGACTTAGAGAGCGCTGAGGGAGCGCGGAGAAGCTGTATCCGCATGCTTGGGTAAGTGCAGGGCGACACCCGGAAGCATGCGTTCTCAATAGGAGGCGACATCCGTCCGAACTACAACGAATTTCCGGGCTGGTGAAAATTAGGACTTAGCGTTGGTTCTCGTTGGGCTTGTCCATCGGCTTAGCTGCGGGTTTGTTCACTGGCTTGTCCGCGGGCTTATCTGCCGGCTTATCCATGGGATTTGCCTGAGCGGGCTTGGGGACGTCGGGCTTTACGTCATTGGGTTTGGGTTGGCCGGCCTTGGGCTGGATGGAGAGCAGTTCGACTTCGAAGATGAGGGTGGAGTTGGGGCCGATGGTGGGGCTGGGGCTGCGCTGGCCATAGGCAAGCTCCGCGGGGAGGAAAAGTTTCCACTTGGAGCCGACGGGCATGAGCTGGAGCGCTTCCGTCCAGCCCTTGATGACGCCCGAGAGCGAAACGGTGGCGGGCTGGCCGCGCTTGTAGGAGCTGTCGAATTCGGTGCCGTCGAGGAGCGTGCCGCGGTAGTTGCAAACGACGGAGTCCGAGGCGGTGGGCTTAGGGCCGGTGCCTGCTTGCAAAATTTTGTACTGCAGGCCGCTGGGGAGCGCGACGACGCCGTCAGCCGATTTGTTGGCGGCGAGGAAGTCTTCGCCGGCCTTCTTGTTGGCCTCGCCGGTTTTCTTCATGGCCTCCTCGGCCAACTGCGTTTTTTCTTGCTGCTTTTTGCGCATCTCGGTTTGGAAGGCCATGAGCGTGGTGTGCGCCTGGTCTTCAGTGAGGAGCGTCTTGCCGGCGGCGAAGGCGTCTTACAAACCGCGGGCAAATATGTCCGGGTCGATGTCGATGGACTCCGCGTGCATGCCGGCGCCGATGTTCATGCCCAGGGCGTAGCTGATTTTGTCTTTTTGCGTATTGAGGGTCAGGACGGGCTGAGGCTTTTTCACGGGCGCTCGGCCGGTCTTTGACGCGGGTGATTTTCGAGCGCCGGTTGCTGGGGCGGTCTGCGGCTTGGCCGCGGGAGCCGGTTGCGCGTTCGAGGCGGCAGGCTGTCGCGGCTTGGCTGCGGGAGTTTGCCGAGGATTCGCCGGAGTTTGCTGCGCGGACGCGTTCATGGGCAGCAGAAGGCTGGCGGTGAACAGGATGGCGGTGAGAGTGAATGGTTTTTGCATGGAGGTATTGTCACATTGGTTGGACAGGTTCGCAAATCGGCGGGTGAGTGCGCACCGGGATGCCTGCGGCAGGGGATGAAGGCGAGGGAGGATGCGTGCTAGAGGAGAAGGGGCGCAGCATGCTGGGTGATGCGAGTCGTCATTGGATTTTCCTCGTGAGAATTAAACGCATTGATCCCGTTCACTTGCCTTTGATGGGTGCGCTCTTGCGCGGGATGAAAATGATTCCCGGAGGGGTGATGTTGAACTTTTTCGAATAATTGCCTTCGTTGTTGGCGATGCCCACGCGTCCGCGCGAATCGATGTAAAGAAGCGAATCGCCGACGGGGACGTCCATGAAAGTTTTGACGTACGGGAGGGTGACCGGTTTCTTGTTGATTTGCACGGTGAGTTTGTCGTTGAGGTTGTAGCCAAGCTCTTGGAATTCATCGCCGGGGATGTTGGTGATGAGGGAGCCGTATGGATCGTCGAGCCCGATGATGTCGCCCTCGACGCCTTTGTCCGTCGCGGCGGGAGTTTTCGGATTCAGGCGTACCAGTTCGTGCAGTTCCGGCCCGACAAGGTTGAAGTCCCAGCCGGCGGCGAGATGCGCGGCAGTGGGCGAGAAAATGTCGCGGCCGTGGAACGTCGAAGAAATCGCGGCCTGGATCATCCAACTGGGATTGGTGATTTCGCGCGCCGACTCGAGGCCATCGCGGTCGATGACGGGCGTGATGAGGCCGTTATCCGGGAGAACGAAGTACTGGCCTTTCTTGGATTTCACCACCACGGCTTTGCGCGAGGTGCCCACGCCCGGATCGACCACCACCAGGAAGACCGTGCCCGCCGGATAGTAGGGGGTGACGCCGGCGAGAAGGCGCGCTCCTTCTTCGATCTGGAAGGGCGTGACTTGATGGGTGATGTCCATCAGCCGCGCTTCGGGAGCGATTCCGGTGATCACCGCTTTGCAGATGGCCACGGCGTCGTTGGCGGTACCGAAGTCGGTCATGAAGACAATCGTGGGGCGCGCCGCGGCAAAACTCTGCGCCGTGGCGGAATCTATTTGCGCGGGCGCTTTCGAGCAGGCCGTGCCGAGCAGAGCTAGAGCGGCCATTGAAATAGCGAATAGACGAATGCGCGAAATCATCAACTCTCCTTGAAAGCCTGGATGGTTTAGTTTCGAGCCGGTGAAAACTGCAGCGAATTCACCCTATTGGACAGACGGACGCGAACATCGACAACGATGTGGCGGCCGCATAGCGGTTTCGGTCGCATGTGGCCGGGAAGCAGCCAACGCCGCATGACGGCATCCGCAGACAGAAGAAGGAATGGCAGACCGCAACATGTCCAATACCCCTGAGAGAAAAAGTATACATGAAGGCTGAACGGAATGTCTGCAAAATGCGGGGCAGCGAAGATAGACGAGCGGAACGAGCGTTAGGCTGGCCGAGTCATCCACCAGGGCCAACGCCGCAAAGATTCGATCATCGGACTCGAACAGCGGCTTGCTGCTTTCCACCGGGGTGCGATTGACATTTGGGCAGGGCGCGTTCTAGATGAGACCCGCGACTAGGACTCTATCTTAATCACATCAGAAGGAGGCAGCGACCATGGGCGGAGGAATTCCGTGGTGGATGATTGTGGGTCTGATCGCCGGGTGGCTGGCGGGAAAAGTGATGAGTGGTGGCGGCTACGGCGTAATTGTTGACATCATTCTTGGCATGCTGGGAGGAATCCTTGGCGGCGTTTGTGGGCGCGGTAGTCCTGGTGGGGATTACTCGTCTCCTTAAAAAAGCCTAACTGCAGGTTTGGAAATTGGAAATGCGCTGCCGCGGCCAGGAAGATTGGCCGCGGCAACGCCACTTTGATCCATCTGGTCGAGGGAGAAGCGCGGCGACCAGTTCAAATAGAACGAGGCTGGAGAGCCCGGAAAGTCATCCAGAATCCGTTTGAGGTTCTTAGCCGTGAAATGAGGCGGGTAAATGTGATGATGAGTATCGATGATCCGAGGTCCATTGCTGGCCATCTGGGCTAATGATGCGCCGGGAGCCAGGACCATGCCCGCGCCAACCGCTGATAGCATAGCGAGGATCTGCCGACGCGAAGGGTGGCAGCCGTCTGACAGGTGATCGCGGGCAGGCTCGCCGTGCAAAGTTGGGCGTTGGATCGTCAAACTTTTCTCCTCTTACCCTAGGCGCGGTTCTGAGCGACGCGAGCCTCTCGCTGCATCCATTTGAGCCAGATCAGCCATACGGCATCGCTGATCAACGCAGTTGAAAGCCTTACTGTCATCGCCTGAACTTGGCAGGATGCCTGTCTCGACCGGTTCGCGAGCATGCTAGCCTGTGGCGACAGATGAAGTCAAGGTTCGCCAACGAGCGACGGGGCGGAAAGCGCCGTGAACCTGAAACGAAACGGCATATAGGATTCACTACTGAGGAAGAGACTCACCTGTACGGTGGGACAGGTGCCCCAAAGGAGGGACAGCGAATGCCGGGCGAAAGCATAGAACCCCGTCTAGAGGACTTAAAACTGCTTGTTTTCAATGATTTATATAGTTTCAAGGCGGAACAGGGCGTACTAGGAGACTGGTTTAGGGCCTAAAATGTGTCTTCAGTACCATCGCTATTGGGACAGAGTTCGTGTCAAATGGTACAGGTGCGCAGGGATCGAAACTTTCATCCAGACAGCGCATCTAATTCGTATAGAAGAAAGACGGCAGCGAAAACAAAGTCGCTTGAGAAGTGTTTCAAAGGGTGGGGATAGGGAATAGAGGAATGATGAAGAACAAAGACAACAGCCGTAAATGGATGTGGTGGTTCCTGGCGGTGGTGGTTGCTCTGCAGCTTTATTTCGTTCGGGAACTCCTGGCGGCGTTTGCGCTGTTTGCGGTGGGCTTTGCGGCCATCGCGTTCGTCATCGCGAGCCTGTACATGCTGGTGAAGAGCTGGGCAGCGGCGGTGGAGCGCCTGGCGGACAGCCAGCATCCGGTAATGGTGATGACCCGGCATGGCATCGATGCCATCGAAGACCTGGCGCGGCGGCCATTGCGGCGTCCCGGCTCCGCACCGGCTCGTTGATTTTCACAGACGATTTGTAAACAAGTTTCTGGCTTCGGCCAGAGCACACGCATAACCAGCGGATGTCCTGCCTCCTTCAGGATGAACTGAGGTTTTGCGAAGAAAAGAACGAAGAAAAGGCCAGCCGTCCTGAGAGAGCGGCTGGCTTTTTTAATTTTCCTTTCTATTTGGTTCTCGTTCCGCGCCAATCGCCGCTGCATCTCGCCATTCCAAAAGAATAAACCGCGCTTCACGCTGACGCGGGCAATTCCGCGCCAGGCATCTTCACGTAGGGCAATGACCTTGCGCCGAAGCCTGTGCTACCCTTTGCGGCGTTGGGGAGGGAAAAGACATGATGCGGCGAAATTTGCTGGTGGCGGCGCTTGGAACGATCACGGGAATTCTGAGTTTGACGGGAGTGACGCTGTGCGCGCAGGAGAAGCCCGCGCCCGCGGCAAAGAAGCTGGCGATTCGCGCGGGGCGGTTGATTGATGGGAAAAGCGAAAAACCCATTGAGAATGCCCTCATTCTCATTGAGGGCGACAAGATCGTTTCAGTGACATCCGGTGGAGCGGCGCCCGCCGGCGTCGAACTGATCGATCTTTCGAAGGCCACCGTGCTGCCGGGATTCGTCGATACCCATACGCACGTGCTGCTCAACGGCGACATCACCGCGGAGGACTACGACGCACAATTGCTGAAGCAATCGATTCCCTACCGCGCGATTCTGGCCGCGCGAAATGCCCGTATCGCGCTGGAGCACGGCTTCACCACCATCCGCGATTTGGAGACCGAAGGCGCGATGTACGCCGACGTGGACGTGAAGACCGCCATCGCCAACGGCGAGGTTCCCGGCCCGCGCATGCAAGTAGCCACTCGCGCGATGACCCCGACGGGCATGTATCCCCTCCTCGGGTATTCGTGGGAGCTGAAAGTTCCGACCGGCGTGCAGTATGTGGATGGCGTGGACGGCACGCGAAAGGCGGTGCGCGAACAGGTGATGTACGGCGCGGACTGGATCAAGTATTACTCCGACCGGAAATATCACTTCGAAGCCGACGGCGGGCTGCACAGCATGGTGAACTTTACCGATGAGGAGGCCAAAGCCATCGTGGACGAAGCGCACCGCCTGGGCAAAAAAGTGGCGGCGCACGCCATCGGCTCGGACGGCATCGCGGCGGCGCTGCGCGCCGGCGTGGATAGCATCGAGCACGGCGACGGCCTGACCGACGCGTTGATCGACGAAATGGTGAGGAAAGGCGTGTATTGGGTTCCCACGATTACCGTGGGCGCGTACGTCGCGCCGGGACGCGGCGGAAACTGGGTGAAGATGGTGGACCTGGAGAAAGTCGCGTTCCAGAAAGCCTTGAAAAAGGGCGTGAAAATCGCGCTGGGAACGGATGCCGGCGGCTTCGACTGGAAACTGTTGAACCAGGCCGAAGAGTTCAAATACTACGTGGACTACGGCATGACGCCCATGCAGGCGATTCGTTCCGGCACGATCGTCCCGGCCGAGCTGCTCGGCTGGAGCGACCAAGTCGGAACCATCGAGGCAGGGAAGTGGGCCGACCTCGTGGCCGTCAGCGGCGATCCCCTGAAGGACATCACCGAACTGGAAAAAGTGAAATTCGTGATGAAAGGGGGCGTCGTCTATCGCAACGAGCTTCGCCCGTAGCCGCGTCCCTCGCGCTCACCGGCTTGCTCTCGAGTCTGCTCTTCAGCGTTCGAACTGCCGATCTGCTGGTGTTCGCCGCCGCCGCGTTGGTTCTGGTTAGGCCGGCGCTCCTCGCCTGCTATTTACCCGCGCACCACGCCACGCGCGTCGACCCCATTGTCGTCCTGCGTTATGAGTGAATTGTTTTCTGGAAATCTCAGAAAAATGCAGCGCCGCCGTCGACGTTGATCGATTGCCCCGTCATGGCACTGGATTGATCCGAGCAAAGGAAAAGAGCGGCGTGCGCGATTTCGGCGGCGGTTTGCGCGCGGCCCTGCAACAATCCTTTTAGAAAGCCAGCGAGTTGTTCTTCTTCGTTGACGCCCAGTTTCTTCGCAAGCTCTGCACCGAGGTCTTTCGACATTTGCGTTTCCGTGACAGGCCCAGGGCAGATGGCGTTGACGCGCACTCCTTTGCGCGCCGCTTCGGCGGCGGTCACGCGCGTCAGGCCCAGCATGCCCGCTTTGGCCGCTGCGTAGGCCGAGCCCCACGCAAAAGCCGACTTCGCGGAAAGGCTCGCGATGTTTAGAATCACTCCGGAGTTGCGCGCGTACATTTCCGGAAGCACCAGCTTGCTTAGCAAGAACGCCGCTCGCAAGTTTACGGCAATCACTTTGTCGAATTCCTCGAGCGGATACTCTTCCACCGGGACAACCGGCCCGTAGTGTCCCGCGTTGTTCACCAGGATATCGACCTTGCCGAATTTCTCGCGCGCCGCGGCCACCACGCGCTCGCAGTCCGCTTCATGCGTGAGATCCGCCGTGGCAAATGCCGCGCGACCACCGTGCGCGGAAATTTCCGCCACTGTGGTGGCGAGTTCCTTCTCGCTACGCGCCGTGAGAAACACCGCCGCGCCTTCTTTCGAGAAAAGCTGGGCGATGGCGCGCCCGATTCCGCGTCCCGAGCCGGTGATCAGAGCAACTTGGTCTTTAAGGAGCATAGGACGAAAAGAATAGAAGGATAGGGAGCAGGAGGCAAGGCGAGGAAAATGGTGTTCGCTTTCTGGTGCAGTCGCGGTTGCACTTCAAGTCCAGCCGCTCCATTACCTCCGGATTGCGTTTGCACGCAGTCGGCGATGACTAGCTTGGGAAGGGTCCACAATTTCCTCCGTGCATGTGAGCAGGTCTCTGGCACGGGTGTGAACCCTGCGGATGCAGGGTTTCCTGGACTGCCACGCACATCCGAACCGTCCCCGTGCCGGCCTGCTAGTTAATCCAAGAGCAACCAGATACTTTGTTCGGTGACTCGAGTTTACCCCCCTCGGCTGCGCGGGCTGGCGTTGCTTCGTGCGCCTCGTTGCACAAAGGAAACGGGATGCGGCGGGCACACCGCGTAAGGTACAATAGAATCTTCGGAATCTATACCTTAGGATGGCGATGCCTACGGAAACGAATGGAAAAGTATTGTTGAGGGTGAGGCCGCGCGGCTTCTGCGCCGGCGTGGTCCGCGCCGTGGACATTGTGGAACTTGCGCTGGAGGCTTATGGCGCGCCGGTCTACGTCCATCATGAGATCGTCCACAACACCTATGTCGTCGAACAATTGCGCCGGCGCGGCGCGATTTTCGTCGAGTCCATCGAGGACGTTCCGCACGGCTCGGTACTCGTTTTCAGCGCCCACGGCGTGCCTCCGCCGGTGCGCGAAGAGGCCAAGGCGCGTTCCCTGAAGGTCATCGACGCCACCTGTCCGCTGGTCACCAAGGTGCATCTCGAAGCGCTCAAGTTTGCCCGCGAAAAGCGCACCATCATTTTGATCGGCCACAAGGACCATCAGGAAATCGTCGGCACTTCGGGCGAGGCCCCCGACCGCACCATCGTGGTCGATTCCGTCGCCGCCGTGGACGCTCTCGAAGTCGACGACCCGGAAAAGCTCGCTTTCCTTACGCAAACCACCCTGAGCTTGTACGACACGCAGGAAATCGTTTCGCGTCTGCGCATGAAATTTCCTTTGATCAAGGGCCCCGCCAGCGACGACATCTGCTACGCCACGCAGAACCGCCAGGAAGCCGTCGAGCAGGTGGCCAAGGACGTGGATTTGATTCTCGTCGTCGGTTCGCCGAACAGCTCCAATTCGAATCGCCTCGTGGAAGTCGCCCAGCGCAGCGGCGTTAAAGCCCAGCTCATCGACTCCGCCAGTGACATCGACGTGCAATGGCTCGAGGGCGTCAAGCGTGTTGGCCTTACCGCGGGCGCTTCCGCTCCGGAAGTTTTGGTCGAGCAAGTGAGCCAGCGCCTTGCGGAATGCGGCTTCACGGACCAGCGCGACTTGGATCTCATCCGCGAGGATGTGCGTTTTACGTTGCCGCCGGAACTCGCGACCATCGCGCCCGCTCCGCGGCGTTAGCATTTCGAACGGTTTGTAGCGTTCGCAG
Source organism: Acidobacteriota bacterium (assembly GCA_043758915.1). GTDB lineage: Bacteria > Acidobacteriota > Terriglobia > Acidiferrales > UBA7541 > Acidiferrum. The sequence continues at coordinate 13,109 of JAYVMO010000059.1, forward strand.
GCCGCAAGGCCGCAGGGGAAATGCGCAGGCGAGTTTCGGTTCGCCGGCATTTCGGCAGTCCAGTAAGGTACGTGGAGAAATACAAAGCTCAGGAGAAATCCCTTGGCGGTCAAAATCGTCCGTCAGCCGAAGAAGATTGCCTTGATTGGCGCTCCATCCAGCGCTGCGGCGTTTCTGCCCGGCAGCGAGAAGGCCCCCGAGGCGCTTCGCGCGGCAGGGCTCGTTGAGCGCCTGCAAAGCGCGGGATACCAAGTCATCGATCATGGCGACTGCGCCCCCCGCCTCTTTGCCGATGACGAGGAGCACCGCCGCGCCCGCAATCTCCCCGCCATCGTCGCCGGACTCCACGATCTGAAGACGCGCGCGGAAGTGGCCCTCAAGAGCGGCGCGCTGGTCCTGGTTCTCGGCGGCGACTGCGCCCAGGTCATCGGCCTGCTCACCGGCGCCCGCAGGTACTACAAACACGTCAATCTTTTGTGGTTCGACCGCGACGCCGATTTGAACACGCCCGCCACCACGCCCTCCGGGCGCATCGACGGCATGGTGCTGGCGCACATCATCGGCAGGGGCGCGCCGGAGTTGGTGCGTTTCTGGGGCGAGTCTCCGCTGGTGCGCGAGCCGGACGTCACGCTCTTCGGCATCGAGAGACTCGATCCTCCCGAGCAGGAATTCTTGAGCACCTCGCCGCTCCGGCATTTGTACGCCGCCGATGTGCAATCGAAGGGTGCGAGCGTGGCCGCGAAGGAAGCTCTGGCGTACGCGCACGCCGACGCGCGCGAATTTGTCTTGCACCTGGATACCGACGTGATCGCCCAGGAAGATTTTCCCGGCGTCAATGTTCCTGGCAGCGGTGGCCTGCGCTTCGAAGAGGTGCGCACTTCGCTGATCGAATTTGCGCGCCACAAGAATCTTCTGGGCCTGGATGTTTCCCAGTACAATCCGGACAAAGACGCGGATGGCAGCGGCGCAAGCAAGCTCGTCGATCTTCTGGTCGAAGCTCTCGCTTCGCGCCTCGAATCTCTCTCCGCCGCCGAGCCTGCCGCGGAAGCTTCCGCGCCGGACCTGCCTGAAATCTCGACCTCGGGAACGACGGCCTAGAAGATTCGATGGCCACCACGTTTCGCCTGGCTCCGCGACAGCCAATCTGCCCTTTGACCGCGCTGAAGATTTTTTCTGCCACTGAAACGTACCCCCCGCACTACTCCTCCAGCGGGGATAGTGTAAGTCGTTGATGCGCGGCGTATCCGCCAGAATACTGGCCGTCCTCTTTCTCCTTGGGCTGGGTGTGGTGGTCGGGTACGTCTATTCGCAAATGCACCGCGACGCCGCCTTCAGCCGCCTCACCTCTACCTTGGAAAGCGAACGCGGCCTCCAGTTCTGGGTGCAATTTGTTGGCGCGGGGGCCATTCCCGTGCCCAGTCTCCCGGCCGTGCAATTTCCCGCCATCAGCCGCATCGTCACCGGCCTGCTCCAGCCCGCACTTCAGGCCGTAAAGTAATTCCCCGCAAAGCGGCTCACGAGGCGCTCGGCGCGCGCTTGCGCAAATAGCGGGCCAGTCCCAGGAACGACAGGTTGAGGCCTGCGGTGAAGATGTATTTCTCGGCTTCTGGCTCACCGAGGTGTTCCACGATCTCCGCGCGCACCGCGGCGACGAACGATTCGAGCGCGGCAGCCTCGCTGCTGGCTGCGCGCATGCTCTTCTCGGCGATGGCCGTCCAGCGGTGCAAGCGCTCCCGAAACTCGATGAGGTGTTGGGGAGGATTTTCCGCGAAACCAAAATGCGTCAGAAACAGGCGCGTGGGACGGTGCGCGAGGATCGCCGCGAAAGAGGAATCCCAAAGCGCGAGATCGATGTCCGGCGGCGGCGTGGCCGGAAGAATGTACGCGCCGTTTTCGATGCGCACACCGGCGGTGTCGCCCACGAAGGCCACGCCTTCTGCGTCGTCGAAATAGCTGACGTGGTGCGAAGCATGACCCGGCGTGTACACCACGCCGATCTTGCGCTCGCCCAGCGTAAGCGTCTCGCCGCCTTCAAGGATGTGCAGGTTTTCCGCCGGGACCGGCAGCGTCTCGCCGAACAGACGCGGCAGGTCGTTGCCCCACAGCCGGCCGGCGCTGGCCAGGAGTTTCGAGGGATCGCTCAGGTGCGGCGCGCCGTTCTTATGTACGTACACGGAGAGGCGGGAGTTTTCGCGGACCAGGGAACCCGTGGCCCCCGCGTGATCGAGATGAATGTGCGTGAGGAGGATGGCGTCGAGATCCGGGAGGGAGATGCCGCGGGAGCGAAGTTTTTCACGAACGGTAGTAAACGTCGAGGCTGGACCGGGATCGATCAGCGCGAGATGCCCGCCTGATTCGAGAAGGGCGCAAGCCACCGAGCGGCTCCGGCCCATCCAGTCGGTGTCGATATGTGTGATCGCGGCCATTGGAAAGAAATTAGTGTAGCGCAGGTGCCTGCAAAGTTTGAAACTCAGGTTATCGCACGGAAAAAGACGCTCTCAGCGTCTGGTGCAGCACGCAATTTTCCTTCTTTTTCGTAGTTGCCCCCGCTCGCCGAAAAAGTCTTGCGCCGCAATTTGTGCCTCTCCGGGCTTTCTTGCCAGGCAGAAATGGCACCTGCGGTGAGAAACTTCTTCCACCACAGCGATTCGCGGGTAGAATTGCTCCACCCGGCTTGCCTGGTATGGATCACGAGGAGGCCATTGCCCATGGATTCGGATCGGCGAAGGTCCCTGCGCTATCCCTTTTACGCTGCTGCGGAAATCACCGAGCCACAGACAAACACGAAATTCAAGGCCCGCACCAGCGAGCTGAGCCGC
>JAYVMO010000060.1:0-4606 GCA_043758915.1 Acidobacteriota bacterium
CGGAAAAAGATCGAGGCGGGCATCGAGATTTACAAAAAACTCGGCTGCGAGCTGATGGATATCCGCATGCCGCATACGGACTATGCCATCGCGACGTACTACGTGATTGCGACCGCGGAAGCGAGTTCCAATCTGGCACGGTATGACGGCGTCCGCTACGGCTTGCGGGTCGAGGGCGATTCCCTGCTCTCGATGTACCGGAAGACGCGCGGCGTGGGGTTCGGGGCAGAGGTGAAGCGGCGGATTGTGCTGGGGACGTATGTGCTCTCCGCAGGCTACTACGACGCCTACTACCTGAAGGGGCAAAAGGTGCGTGCGCTGATCGCGCAGGACTTTCGCGAGGCGTTCACGAAGGTGGATGCGATCCTGACGCCGACTTCACCCGTGCCGGCGTTCAAATTGGGGGAACGGACCGACGACCCCCTCCAGATGTATCTTGCTGATATATATACGGTTACAGGATCGCTGGCGGGAGTGCCGGGAATCTCCGTGCCTTGCGGGAAGGTGGCGGGCAATCTCCCCGTCGGCTTGCAAATTTTTGGGCCGGCGTTTGGGGAAGCGCGGGTAATGCAATTGGCGCACGCTTTCGAACAAGCCGGGGGAGCCACTGTCTGAGCTTTTTACGGGACCCAGGTGAGAACATGCCATCCCTTGACTCCATCCTCGAGAACTTAGCTGGCGCGCAGACGGGTCTCTTGCGGGCGGCGGACGCCATTCCTGCGGAGCGATGGGCGGAAAGCCCCGCAGCGGGGCGGTGGTCGGCAGGGGAACTGGTGTCCCACTTGATCACCGTCGAGCGGGCGATCATCGGCGCTGCGGACAAGGTGCTGCAAAAGCCGCCAAGAAAGGTGCCGTTCTTCAAGAGGTTTCACGTCCCGATGGCCATGGTGGAGATGCGCGTGATTCGGCGGAAGACGCCAATTCCGCTGGAAGCGCATCTGATGCGGGAAAAAGAAGCCATGCTTGCGGAACTGCGCGAAGTGCGCGGGCGAACGCTGGCGTTCCTCGAGGAAACCAAGGGGCGGGACCTGAGCGTCTACCGCTACCCACACGCGTTTCTCGGGATGTTAAATTTGTATGAGTGGTTTCAAATGATCGCGTCGCACGAAATGCGGCACACCAAACAGATGAAAGAGATTGGGACCAGCCTACCGAAAGCTGTAGTAAATTTACAAAAGTAGACATTTTTACCGTTTTGATTCCCCTGCACCTCGCGACGTACCAAAGAACCCTGCCAGGAAAAACCGTGAAAAATGCCTTTATTTGTGTGGTTTTGGGGCAAAAGTACTAGTTGGTTCGTTTCGCCTAAATAGAACGGAACGACTATTGCTCTTACGTTGGTGCAGCGAATAGGATGCAAACAGCATCAAAGGAAACAGGGAGCGAACTACAGCAGGGCGATCGAGGAGCGAGGCCATGGTTACGGTCAAGTCCAGCCAGAAGATTTTTACCGATGCAGAAGTCGCAAGCCTGACGGGGATCTGCGTCGAGCACATTCATAATTTTGCCAAGAGCCGCCACTTGGGCTTTATCGCGCGTGCGGCGGAAGCGGCGGGCTTGAGCGCGGACCAGTGGCTGTTCACGCTTTCGGATCTGATGGTGCTGGTGACCCTATTTCCGAAGTGCACACATTAACACGGCGAAAATCGATAGATTTTGCGAAGGCTCCGGGTTTGCCGGGGCCTTTTGCTTTTTAAGGCCGTGCAATCGATGAGTTGCGGGCCGAGAATGGGCGGCGGTATGCTCGCCTAAGAGGCAAACCGGGAGTTGCCGTGCGCATCGCATTGACCAGGAAACCCATGAATCGCTTGCAGATGCTCAAACTTATCGTAGGGCTGGCCTTAGTTGGCTGGATTGCCGTAACCAGCTATGGCCAATCTGCCGCTGCTGGCCAGTCTCCACAGGGGCCCGGGGGAGTAGCGGCACAGAATGGGAACACTGCTGGGGCAGCAGCACGGCTGCCGCGCGGGAAAAGGCTCATCCTGAAGGACGGGAACTTCCAATTGGTACGGAGTTACGAGCGAAATGGCGACCGGGTGAGGTACTTCAGCGCGGAGCGGGGGGATTGGGAGGAGATTCCGGCGGCCATGGTGGACTGGGACGCGACAGCGAAGGCCGCAGCGGAGGAAAAGACAGAGGAAGCGACGCTGGTCAAAAAGGTTCACAAACAGGAAGAAGCGCAAGAAATTGCAACGACCATGGACGTTGACGCCAGCCTGCAAGTGGCCAAGGGCGTGTTTCTACCGCCCGGAGAAGGCATGTTCGCGATTGCAGGCCCGTTGGTTACACAGCTCACCCAGACGGGGGCGGCTCTAAAAGTGGACAAGAAGAGGCTGATCGAGCAGGCCATCTCGCCGATACCAATCGTGCCGAGCAAGCATAAGGTGGTGATCCCTGGAGCCAAGGCCAAGGTGAGAATCTCGACGGCAACGCCGGAGTTCTATCTGCGGGAAGCGCCGCCGGACCCCGACCGGACTACGCCGATCCAGAGGAGCAGCCGGCCGGGAGAATCCGGGCCAGAGGTGGAGCTAGTACGCGCGAAGGTGAGCGGAGGAAAGAGGCAACTGGAGACGATCCGGAGCCTATTCGGGGAGGAAATTTCCGCGGAACGGAACTCGATCTCCATCCAGCGATGGGAAGTGGCTCCCACAGTATATCGATTCACGCTGAGCGAGCCGCTGCCTCCCGGAGAGTATGCGCTAGCGGAAATCCTGCCGGAGGGGATGAACCTATATGTTTGGGATTTCGGGGTGGATGCCGCGGCCACACCCGTGGCAAAATCCCCAAAGCACTGAATCCGAAGAACTTTCGCTGACAGCGCTGCGATACGAATAGCTGCGATGGGGCTGGTCCCGGCACAGGCATAGATCCAGGTGAATTAGCTGAAAGTCTTCATGCCAGATTTCGCAGTGGGCCATGCTCCAGAAACGAAGAGCACGAAACGGGGAAAGAACCCAAGATATAGGCAAGTACTTCAGCGAGGGAGGGTTTCGGAGGCCGTAACCGAGAGAATCTCCTTCAACATGGTTAGCACATCCAGAATGCGGAAGGGTTTCTGCAAGCGGCGAGGCTCGCCGGGAATCGCGGGACCGCCGGAAACCGGCACGTGATCGCCGGTCATATAGATGACCACGGGTTTGCGCTGGGCCGCAGCAAGGATGCGAGCGGCGGCGTCCTCACCACTGGAAACCGTCCCGGCGGCGGCCAGATTCAGGTCGCAAAGCAGTACATCGTAGGAACGGCGCGCGACGCACGCCAGCGCTTCTTCCGTAGTAGCGGCACAATCCACAATCATTCCCTGAGCACCGAGTCCTTCGGCGAGGAGCATGCGGATGCTCTCCTCATCATCGAGCACCAGGAGGGAGTGGTCTTTCCAAACGTCGGAAGAAGAGCGGATCACGTTCAGCGAGACCGTCTCCGTGCCGGGGGACACAGCGGAAGACGGCTCCTCGGCTGCGGCGGGAAGAAAAACGGTGAAAGCCGAACCGCCGGCGGGGAGGACATTGGCTTCGATGGAACCGCCGTGTTCGCGCACGATGGACATGCAGATACTGAGGCCGAGGCCGGTACCGCCGCCGGGCCGCTTGGTGGTGTAGAAGGGATCGAAGATGCGCGGCAAGGCTTCCGGGCGGATGCCGGGGCCATCATCCTGAAAGGTGACGGAGAGACGGGTGGCGTTGCGAGCGAGACGGATTTGAATGCGGCCGGTGTCGCGGACTTCGCGGATGGCCTGCTCGGCGTTGGTGACCAGATTGAGGAAAACCTGAACGAGCTGATTGCCATCGCCGGTGACGAGGGGAAGACCGGGCTGGGGATGAAAATCGAGGGCGATATTGTTGCGGCGGAGAGAGTGTTCGTGCAGTTGGATGGTGCGCTCGAGGAGGCTGTTGAGGTCGAGAGGCTTCTTTTGTGGCGAAGCCGGGCGTGAAAATTCGAGGAGATTTTGCACGATGCGCGCGGCGCGGCGGGCCTGACGGTGAGTGAGCTCGAGCTGGCGCTTGGTGGCATCGTCAACGCCCTGGCGTTCGCGAAGAAGCTCGGTGACTCCCAGGATGGCGGTGAGCGGGTTGTTTAGTTCGTGGGCGACACCGGCGAGCATCTGGCCCATGGCGGCAAGTTTATCGGCCTGGATCATTTGCTCTTCGAGGCGTTTGAGATCGGTGACATCGCGGCCAGAGAGGACCACGCCGTCAATCTTTCCCTTTGCGTCGAACAACGGACTGAAATTAAAACGAATGCGGCGCCAATCGCCTTGCTTGTGGCGCACGCGCACTTCCAGAGATGCGAAGGATTGCCTGAGGGCGATGATATCTCCATAGAGCGACAGCAGTGCGGGCGAGTCCTCCGGATGCGTCCGGCCTCCCAATCGCGTGTTCTGCATGTCTTCCAGTTCGTATCCCAGAACCTCCGTGCAGCGCGGACTGATAAAGGTGTAGTGGGCTGCGGTATCGAGCACTAGAATCAAATCCGGGAAGCTATCGACGAGGCGGCGGGCAAATTCCTGCTGCTGGTGAAGGCGCCTCTCCATTTCGCGGCGCTGGGTGATGTCCATCAGCGCGCCTTGATAGCGGACCACCTTGCCGGAGACATCGCGGACGGCGGCGGC
>JAYVMO010000061.1:0-18927 GCA_043758915.1 Acidobacteriota bacterium
CTCGAGAATCAATCCAACAAGGAAATCGCCAACAAGCTCAATATCGCCGAGCGCACCGTGAAATTCCACGTCTCCAATCTCTTGAACAAATTCGGCGTCCGCCGCCGCGCTGACCTCATCCTCCTCACCTACCAGCGCCGCCTCGCCCAAGCCTAAAAACTTTCGAAAAATTGCCGCGTTACAAATCCCTTGAACAAACTCGCCGCCGCCGCGCCGATCTCATTCTACTCGCGCCCCAGCGCCGCCTCTCACACGTCCGGCAGTCTACGGATAAGTAGCGCGTGTCATCCCTGGGCCCCGGCGCTTTTCAGCCGGGGCCGATCGAAGATTCCGGCTCCTGCCGGAAAGGATCTCAATTCGATTCGCTTTAGGATCTGAAAGGAATTACAGCGTCGTAAAACTGATCAGCTAAACTCAGTCTCCAAACGTAAACCGGATGATGCACCACAATGCCTGCACGCCGTCTTTCCAGGTGATCTTCTTGCCCTCTTCGTAAGTGCGCCCCGCATAGCTGATCGGCACCTCATAAATGCGCCACTTATGCTTTGCGATCTTCGCCGTGATCTCCGGCTCGAATCCAAACCGGTTGGACTTGATTTCGATCTCCTGCAGCACTTCTTTCCGGAAAACCTTGTAGCAAGTCTCCATGTCCGTTAGCTTCATATTGGTGAAGATATCTGATAGCAGCGTAAGCATTTTGTTTGCGACGTAGTGCCAGAAGTAATGTACCCGCTGCGGCCCGCCCAGGAACCGCGAGCCGTACACCACGTCCGCTCTTCCGTCCAGGATCGGCTCCATCAGCTTCGGATAATCCCGCGGGTCGTACTCCAGGTCCGCGTCCTGCACCAGCACGATATCCCCGGTGGCCTGCCCAAAACCCCTGCGCAGCGCCGCGCCCTTCCCCTGATTCTGTTCTTGGAAGAAAAAGCGTACTTCGCTCAGCGCCACGGGATCGCCGCCGTCTTGCCTCGGTGCAAACGTTTCTCCATTTGCCCGCCGTGCTTCCATGTTTTCCAGGATCTGCCGTGTTCCGTCCGTCGAACAGTCGTCCACGACGATCACTTCCTTGCGCATCTCCGTGTCCAGCACGCGCTGCAGAATCTCTTCGATCGTCGCTTTCTCGTTGTATACCGGGATCACCACGGAAACTTTCGGATCGTCCAGTGCTAGCGGGTTGCGTCGTTGTGCGCTCATCGTCGAGCGATGATTGTAGCGGCGCACACCACGGCGAGTAAAGCCGCTGCATCTTCCAGCCGGCGTCGCGCATATTCGGGCCACGAGTCGCGAACTACGAACCACCAGCCTGCTCCGAGCATCTCGGGGTCGCAAGTCACTTGTCACGCGCTAAATCCTTTCTTTGCCACTCTTACGAACTCTGCACCCGCAAACCCTTTGTTCGCCACTCTTACCCCAAAATCAAGGGGAGGGGGTAGGGTACAGATCAGGTAAACCAAAGCAAACAACCCGCCGCCGACTCCCCGCTGGCAACCGCCGGTTGACTTTGCAGCTCATCTCGTTGCAAATGGACGTTCTGGAAAACGGCATCCGAACGGACCGCACCGCTAATGAACATTCTCGATGTACTCGTCGGCAAGCCCATCAAGACCAGCGAAGAACGCGCCGAGCAGATCGGCCCTTCCGCTGGCATTCCCATTTTTGGCCTGGACGCCCTCAGCTCCGCCGCCTACGGTCCGGAAGCGGCTCTCAGCCTGCTGATACCGCTCGGCTTGCTGGGCGTGCGCTACATCCTCCCCATCAGCGCGGCCATCATCACGTTGCTGGTCATCGTCTACTTCTCCTACCTTCAGACGATTGCCGCCTATCCCTCCGGTGGCGGCTCTTACACCGTCGCCCGCTTCAACCTTGGCGCTTTCGCGGGCCTGCTCGCCGCGGCGGCCCTGTTGACGGACTATATCCTCACTGTCGCCGTGGGCATCTCTGCCGGCGTCGGCGCGCTGGTCTCCGCCGTGCCCTCCTTGCAGCGGCACACTGTCCTGATGTGCGTCGGGATTCTTGTGGTCATCACCATCCTCAATCTTCGCGGCGTGAAAGATGCCGGCGTGGCCTTCATGATCCCCACGTATCTTTTCGTCGGCACGCTGCTGATCACCATCGTCGCGGGCGTCATCCGGGTGGTTCTCAGCGGGGGACATCCCGTTGCCGTCACGCCGTTGCCGCCGGCCCCGCCGGTCCTCCTGCAAGCCGCTACGCTTTGGCTCTTGCTGAAAGTCTTTGCCAGCGGTTGCACCGCGCTGACCGGCGTCGAAGCCGTCAGCAACGGCGTCAAAGCCTTTCGCGAGCCCGGCGTCAAAAACGCCCAGCGCACGCTCACGGTCATCATTTTTATCCTGGCGATTCTTCTGGCGGGAATTTCCTATCTCGTGAAGGTCTACGGCATCATGGCCACGGATCCTGGGCAGCCCGGCTACCAAAGCATTCTTTCCCTGCTGCTCGCCGCGGTGTTCGGCAAAGGGATTTTCTATTACCTGACGATTGTTTCGATCTTGCTGGTCTTGTCCCTTTCCGCAAATACCGCGTTCGCCGATTTTCCGCGCCTCTGCCGCTCCATCGCGCAGAATAATTATTTGCCGCATGCCTTTGGCTACCGCGGGCGTCGCCTCGTCTACACCTACGGCATCGTGGTGCTCGCCGTACTGACCGGCGGATTGCTGATCCTATTCGGCGGCATCACCGACAAGTTGATTCCCCTCTATGCCGTCGGCGCGTTCTTGGCCTTCACGCTCTCGCAATTCGGCATGGTCGTGCACTGGCGAAAAAATCGCGGGCCGCATTGGCGGAAGAGCGCTCTCGTCAACGGGCTCGGCGGCTTCGTGACCGGAATTACCGTGATCGTCGTGTTGGTGGCCAAATTCGCGGAAGGCGCCTGGATCACGGTGATTTTCATTCCCTTATTGATCGTGTTTTTTTCAGCGGTCCGCCGCCACTATCACGCCGTCAGCGTCGCCACCTCGTGCACGATCCCTGTCGTTCCCGCGAACCACGGCAAGCCGCCCATCGTCGTTGTGCCCATCGACCATTGGGGCCGAATTTGCAAACAGGGGCTCGAGTTTGCCTCGCGTCTTTCTCCAGAAATTATCGCCATCCACGTCGAGCCCGCCGAGCATTCCGAGCTGTTGCGCCAGGATTGGGAACGCTACGTCGAGAAGCCGTTTCGCGATATCGGCGCGGAACCTCCCAAACTCATCATCCTGCCTTCACCCTACCGCTTCATCATCGTTCCCGTCATTCAGTACATTTGCGAACTCTCCGAAAAGCATCCCGACCGGCGCATCATGGTCGTCATTCCCGAGCTCGTCGAAGGTCATTGGTACGAGTACTTCCTCCACAATCAGCGCGGACGCTTGCTCGAATGGATGCTCCTCGTCCGTGGCAACGAGCGCATCTTCACCGTCACGTCGCCGTACTACATCACCGCCCAGTCCTGAACTGGGCTTTTTGACCGGCCGGGTGGCGGCAGAGACCGTGTTCACGCGGTGAAACGTTTTGGAATTCGCCGACACTACCTGCTGAGACAGCGTCATAGCCGTTCGAGAGCTCTTCCCAGACTACTGTCCGAAGTGCTTTTCGAATGGTGTTTCACGGAGCCAGCCTCAAAATTTCCGGCAGCAACTGCTCTGAGCCGGAAGATGCGTGGGGAGCACACTTGGGAGAGTGGTGCTCTCCACGCGTCCAAAAGCCTCATCCCATCCTCTTTTCCCGCACGACTGCAAACCGTGTCTTGCCATGAAGGCCCTAGGGACGCTATATGGCTTGACGCCCGTACTGCGCCCCACTTTTGACCAAGGAAGGAATGTCCATGAAAGCAGGCTCGCGTACGAAAGCGAAGAAGAGCCCTTACGTTAAGGACGAAAATCCGGATTTGGGTCCAGTGGTCCGCGCATTGCGAAGCTTTGTGAAGAAAGCGGCGGCGGGTACGAAGGAGACGGTGAATGCCTGGGGAATCCCGGCGTCGCCGGTGGAGTGAAAGCTTGACTTTTTGCGCGGGCGGGCTATTGTCGGCGTTCCGGTGTTTGTCGCCGGAGCGAGGAGAAAAAGAGAATGATGCGTAAATTTGGCGGGTTGATTCTGGCGGGTTTGCTGACGTTGTTGCCGGTGTATGCACAGACGCTGAAGCCAGCGGGCAAGACGATGGTGCTGAAGGCGGCGCGGCTGTTCGATGGAAAGAGCAACGCGCTGGTGACGCCGGGCGTGGTGGTGGTCGCGGATGGAAAGATCGTGGCGGCGGGGACGAGCGCGGCGATACCGGCGGGGGCGGAAGTGATCGATCTGGGCGACGCGACGCTGCTGCCGGGATTCATCGACGCGCATACGCATCTGACAATGGAGTACACGGTCGATTTCAAACAGCAGATGCTCGACGAACTGCAAAAACCGATCCCGGAACAAGCGCTGGATTCGAGCGTGAACGCGCGGGTTACGCTGATGGCGGGAGTCACGACGGTGCGCGACGTGGGCTCGAGCAACTATCTCGATGTGGGACTGCGAAATGCGATCAACGCGGGCGTCGTGCCCGGCCCGAGAATGCTGGTGTCGGTGCACGCCATCGGCGCGACCGGCGGACACTGCGACGAAACGGGATTTCGCGCGGGCTTGTTTGGCAAGGAAACCGGGCCGGAGCAGGGGGTGATCAACGGCGCGGACCAGGCGCGCTATGCGGTGCGGCTGATGCACAAGTACGGGGCGACGATCATCAAAACCTGCGCGACGGGCGGCGTGCTTTCGCTGGCCGATGCGGTGGACACGCCGCAGCTCACGCAGGAGGAGTTGAACGCCATCGTGGACGAAGCACACGCCTTGAAATTGAAGACCGCGGCGCACGCGCACGGAGCGGAAGGCGCGAAGCGGGCGATTCGCGCGGGGATCGATTCGATCGAGCACGGATCGTTTCTGGATGACGAAGCGCTGGACATGATGAAGCAGCACGGAACATTTTATGTGCCGACGCTGATGGCCGTGCAGGGTTTGCAGGAACGCATCGACCGCGGCGACGCGATTCCGGCGCCGATTTTGGTGAAAGCCAAGGCGGCCATTGCGGCGATTCATCAGACTTTCCAGAGAGCGCTGGCGAAAGGCATAAAGATCGGGCTAGGCACGGACGCGGCGGTTTATCCGCACGGACGGAATACGGAAGAGTTTCATCAGATGGTGGACCTGGGGATGAAGCCCATCGATGCGCTGAAGGCGGGGACGTCGATGGATGCGGAGTTGCTGGGGCTGGCGGACAAGATCGGGACGCTGGAGGCAGGGAAGCTCGCCGACGTTGTTGCTGTCCCGGGGAATCCGGTGGAGAACATTCGTCAGACGGAACACGTTTTCTTTGTGATGAAGGAAGGCGTGATCTACAAAAACGAGCGCGCGGCGGCGGGACACTAGAGCGCGCTGCTTCTCAGACCATACCTAAAGCTCCAGGAGATTGCTTCTGGCGGACGAGAAGGAGGAAGCATGCCGGAACTTTCCGAAACCATCGCGGCGGGATTGGCGGGTTATTACGGGCAGGTGGCCGCGGAGCTGCACAAATGGGTGGACCCGCTGTCGGAAGCGGAATTTTGGCGGAATCCATTTTCTCACGGCAACAGCGTGGGGCATGTGGTGCTGCACGTAACGGGAAATTTGAATTACTACATCGGCGCGCAAGTGGCCGAAACTGGATACGTGCGCGACCGCGAGCGGGAATTCACGGAGACGCGGCGCCCGCCGAAGAGCGAAGTGCTTGAGGTTTTCGATCGCACGATTGCCATGGTGGTGGAGACGATTCACAAACAAAGCCCGCAGAGTTGGATGGCGGCCTATTCGGCAAAGGGCGAGCCAACGGCCAAGGACCGCTTCACGGTTCTCTTGCGATGCGCCGGGCATGCGTATCATCACGTGGGACAAATTATTTACCTGAACAGGGAGGTTACGCGTAAAATAGGCGCCAAAATCACGCCGGCGTGATGCTTGGCGGGCATCGCGCTGAGCGAAAAGTGATACGCGAGTGGAAAAACAGAAGCCTCTTACAAAAGGCAGGGCCGCCTTTCTGGTTGTGGTTTCGGCGCTGGTAGCGATTGTCTCGGTGCTGGAGTTGCCTGGGTGGCACGTGTACATCGGATTGGCGCTATTCGGAGTGGGCATTGTTGCCGGTTTCTTGCGCTGGAACCGGAAGTATTCGAAGGATGATTTTCCCGAGGCAACCGGGAACGGAGGAATCATGTAAGCAGCCAGATCAGCGGCTGTTCGTCGTACGGATTCTAGGATTCGAGCTTGAAGCGCGACGTGGCGAGACGGTAGAGGCGGCGCCAGAGCAGGCGGTTGATGAGCACGACGATGGTGGCCATGATGAGCGTCGAGGCCAGCAGGATGTCGAAGCGCCCGGCGTCCGTGGCGCTGCTGATGCTGCTGCCCAGGCCCGGAGTCGAGACGATTTTTCCCTGAAAGTGAAAATATTCCGCGACGATGCTGGCGTTCCACGCGCCGCCCGAAGCAGTAACCATTCCCGTAATTAAATAAGGAAAAATTCCCGGCAGGATGAGATAGCGCCAGCGATCCCAGGAGCTGAAGCGGTAGATGCAGGCGGCTTCCTTCAAGTCCGTGGGGATGGCCATGGCGCCGGCGATGACGTTGAAGAGGATGTACCACTGCGTGCCGAGGAGCATGAGGGCCATGGCCGCGATCTCGAGGCCGCCGCGCAAGCGGATGAAAAAAAGCAAAATGACGGGAAAGAGAGCAGTGGCAGGGATGGAAGCGGCCATTTGCGCGAGGGGCTGGGCGATGCGCGCGAAGCGCGGATGGAAGCCGATGGCCACGCCGACGGGAACGGTCCAGAGAGCGCCGAGGATGAGCGCGGTGTTGACGCGGAGAAACGTGAGAGCGGCGCTGCGCAGGAGGTCGAGGTAATCCTCGCGGTGAAGGGCGGAAAGCTCGCGGGCAGCGTGGAAGACCGCGAATACCAAACCCACGAGAATGGCCGCGGCGAACAGGAAACCGAGCCAGCGGCGCGAACGCTGCTGCGCTGGAGCGTATAACGTCTTCGCGGCGCGGCGCGCGCCGACGGCAAAAGTCATCGTAAGCCAGCCGATGAGTGGGCGCAGGAAGAGGCGATAGGCGCGGATAACCAGAGAGGCGCGGCCCATCAAGCTGAGCAAAGTGCTCTGGGATGCGCTGGCGCTTTCGACCTGTTCGAATTTGAATTTATCGGCCCAGACGATCACCGGGCGCCAGACAAGCTGATCGAGCAAAACGATGACGGTAATCATCGCCGCAAGTCCCCAAAGAATGGCTCGCGTGTTGCCGTTGCTCGCAGCGGTCTGAAGAAAAGAGCCCAGCCCAGGCAAGCGAAAATCGCGCGGGCCGAGGACGAACATTTCGCAAGCCATGAGAAAGAACCAGCCGCCGGCAACGGACATCATGGAGTTCCAGACCAGGCCGATGGTGGAGAAAGGAAGATCGAGTTCCGCGAAGCGCTGCCAGCGGCTGAAGCGGTAGATGACCGCGGCTTCGTGGAGCTCGCGGGGAATCCCCTTGAGCGAAGAATAAAAACTGAAGGCGATGTTCCAGACCTGGCCGGTAAAGATGAGCAGGATGGAGCCAAGCTCGACGCCAAACTCGCTGTGGGGAAAGAGTGCGACCATCGCGAGCATGACGCCGGGCAGAAAACTGAGCACGGGAATGGATTGAAGAATGTCGAGCAGCGGAACCAGGATCACTTCGGCGCGGCGGGAGCTGGCGGCGAGGTAGCCATAGGCAAGCGCGAAGACCAGACTGAAGGCATAGGCAATGCCGATGCGCATGAGCGAATAGAACGCGTAAAGCGGGAGCACGCGCGGATCCTGCGAAATGGTGACATGCGGCTGGACGGGACCAAGCCAGGTGCGGCCAATGGCGTAGACACCGTAGATGGCGGCAAAGATGAAGATAAAAATGGCGATGTCGATGAGGAAGGCCCAGGTCCAGCGCGAGCCTGTGGGGCGCACCGCCGTGGGCGGAATCGGTGTAGTGTGCTGAGCGGCGAAAGTGGAATCGGGCACGGGAGGGTCAGGCCTCGGTGAGGGTCAGCTTGCCGGTGGCGGCGTTGTAGTCGAAGATCTCGGCGTAGCGGCCCCACTGGATGGCGGTTTCCAGTTGGCGGCCGGATTCTTCCTCGCTGTAATGTTCGTCGAGGAGATCGCGGAAAAATTCATCGGAGAGGGTGCGATCGGCTTTGGCCTTGAGGGCTTGCTCCATTTGACGGAGCAAAGGAACGTTGGCGATGGCGGCTTTGCGGAAGATGGCCTTGCGCGCTTGAATGTCGGCCCGCGCGAACATCTGGCCTTCGGGAGTGATGATGGCGTCGCCCTCTTCGACGCGCAGCAGGCCGAGGAGAACGGCGGTGTCGACGGTGGGGAGGAGGGCGTTGACTTCCAGGCTGAGCTCATCGGCAAGACGATGAAGATCAATGCAGCCGCCGAGATCGCTGAGAATTTCGAGCAAGCCGGCCATTCCTCCGGGACGTGTGTGCGGCAGCATGACAATTTTTTGCGGCATGGCGGCGCCGGTGGCGGAAGTTCGCGGCGGAGCCGCATCATCCTTATGCTCGGGCTGCGTAAGAACGCGGTAGATGGAATCGACGAGCTCGATGAATTGGGGCGCCTTGCGGTCGCGCGGATGAGGAAGTTCGACGGTAAAATCGGCGTGGATGTGGGCCGGATGGCGGCCGAGGACAATGATGCGGTCGGCGAGGAAGACGGCTTCTTCAATATTGTGAGTTACGATGAAGATGGCTCGCGTGGGGATCTTGTGTTCGAGCCAAAGCTCGAGGAGTTCGCCACGGAGCGTTTCCGCGGTAAGCACGTCGAGAGCGGAGAAAGGTTCATCCATGAAGAGCACTTCTGGCTCGACAACCAGAGCGCGCGCGACGCCGACGCGCTGCTTCATGCCGCCGGAGAGTTCCTTGGGGTAGGCGGTTTCGAAGCCGTCGAGACCCACGGCGTCGATGATGCGCAGCGCGCGCTTGCGGCGCTCGGTGGGGGCCATGCCGCGAGCTTCGAGCGGGGCTTCGACATTTTCGAGCACGGTCAGCCAGGGAAAGAGCGCGAAACTTTGAAACACGATGGAAACGTTGGGCGATTCGCTGGCAACGGGCTGTCCGTGCCAATAGACGGCGCCGGCGGAGGCAGGCGAGAGTCCGGTGAGCATACGCAGGAGAGTGGATTTGCCGCAGCCGGAGGCGCCGAGTAGCGCGATGATCTGGCCCGGATAGATGGCGAGATCGGTAGCGGCGATGACTTGAATGCGGCTGCCGTCGGGTTGGGGATAAGATTTCTCGAGTTTGCGCGCCTCGATAATCGGCGCGGTGGATGTGCTTGGAGTGCTCATGGGCGCGTGTATTATCGCTCAAGTCGCAGCCGGTCGCACACGGGGTTGCGGCTCGCGAAGCAGGTTCTTTAACGGTTACAATTCCATGAACATCGCATGACATCCACTGACGAACTCCCCAACGAGCACGCGCGATTCCCCATGCTTCGCAATTGGCTGCCGGCCTTCGCGGTGTCCCTGGCGGTTGCGCTGATCGTGGTTTCACCGTTCTTCTGGAAGGGAAACGCTTCGGGACACGACATCCAGTTTCATGCCGAATCCTGGCTGGACGTAGCGGGGCAATGGCGGGAAGGGATTCTCTTTCCGCGGTGGACGGAGTGGGCGAACCACGGTTTCGGCGAACCGCGCTTTATTTTTTATCCGCCGCTGTCCTGGATGCTGGGCGCAGCGTTGAGCTTTGTGGCCCCGTGGAATGCCGTGCCGGGCCTGTTCATCGTTTTGGTGCAGACGATGGCGGGAGTCTTCACGTTTGCCGTGTTGCGGCGGATTCTGCCGCGGCACGCGGCACTCTTCGCCGCGGCGTGCTATGCGGCGAATCCCAATGCGCTGCTGATTATTTACACGCGAAGTGATTTTGCGGAGCTTTTGGCCTCGGCATTTTTTCCACTTCTCTTCTTGCTGGCGCTGCAAGTTAGCGGAATCGTCAAAAATGGATGCCGCCCGCCGCGCCACTCGATGGTTACGTTTGCGGTTGTGTTCGCCGCCGTCTGGCTATCCAACGCACCGGCGGGAGTGATGGCCAGCTATACCGTTGCGCTGCTTTTCGCGTGGGCGGCGATGACGGAAAAATCCTGGCATCCGCTGGCACACGGCGCGGCGGGGCTGACACTCGGCTTTGGACTCACCGGATTTTATTTACTGCCCGCGGCCTACGAGCAACGCTGGGTGAATATAGGAGAAGCGCTCTCTTCGGGCTTGTTACCGGCGCAGAATTTTCTCTACACCCGCATCAGCGATGTGGAACACACCGCATTCAATTGGGTGGCCTCAAACGTTGCGGTGCTCCTGGTCGTGATGACCGGAATCGCATGCGCTGCTGCACATCGAGAGGCTGTGGAAAGAGACCGAGAGAGATTGTGGCAAGCACTGTTGCTGCTCTCGGCGGCTGCGACGATGCTGATGCTGCGATTTACGTCTAGTTTGTGGAACGTTCTTCCAAAGCTGCGGTTTGTCCAGTTTCCCTGGCGCTGGATGTCGACGCTCGCCTTGGCGTGGGCGTTTTTTCTTGCCACAGCCTTGGTGCGCCAGAAATTCCGCTGGGTGTGGGCTGTCGTCACGTTTGTGCTCATCGCCGGCACGGGCGCGTATCTCGTACGACACGCGTGGTGGGACACGGAAGACATCCCGGTGTTGCAGGCGGCAATTGCGCAAAGGCAAGGATATGACGGGACAGATGAATATGATCCGCTCGGGGACGACCATTCCAATGTGCCGGAGAAAGCGCCACGGGTGAAGATCCTGCCTGCAGCGCAAACGCATGGTGCGGCGGTCGCGGCCAAGATTCACGTGCAACGCTGGACAGTGGAAGACAAAGAACTGCGCGTGACGGCGCGCGAGCCGTTGCGGCTGGCGCTGCGCTTGCTGAACTACCCGGCGTGGCGCGTGGAAGTGAACGGAACAAAAGTTACGCCGCAAACAGCCGAGGAGTTCGGCCAAATGATCGTGCCGGTACCGGCGGGGGAATCGCGCATCGTGGTGCGCTTTGCGCGCACGCTGGACCGCATCTTGGGAAATGCCCTAAGCGTGGTGAGTGTTATCGTCGCGTTGCTTCTGCTCTGGTGGCCGCAGCGAACGTGACGGCGCCAGCTAACGGCGGTCCACGGTGGGGTGGCGGACGTCCTGGCCCTGCACGATGTAGATGACGTCCTCGGCGATGTTGGTGGCGTGGTCGCCGATACGCTCGAGATTTTTGGCCCCAAGGATCAGCTCGAAGGCCGGGAAGACCACGCTGGAATCCTCCATCATGTAAGTGAGGAGTTCACGGAAGATCTGGTCGCGGTAGTGATCGACCTGGTCCTCGCTGGCGAGAACTTTTTGCGCGAGGTCCACGTCGCGGCGGACGACGGCGTCGAGGGCGTTGCGCACCATCTCTTCGGCGAGTTCGCTCTCGCGCGGGTGGCGCAAAATTCCCGCAAAATCGCTTGCTTCAATACGTATTAATCCGGTTTGACATTGCGATATGAAACGTATTAAATTTTCGGTTCACCCTGCAGCGACTCAAGCGGTGAAATTTTGCAGGCCGGCTTGTCTGCCGGCAATGCAACTCTCTGGGGACTCCAACATGAGCTTGCAAGGCATAACGGCGTTTGGGAACTACGCATCAGCGGATGTTCACCGCGCGGTTGCGAGGATTACCGGGCGATTGCTCCGCTCTCTACCGATCGCGCTCTTCTTACTGTTTGCCTACCTGCCGTCCGCCCATGCTCAGGTGTCCGCAAGCGTCAAGGGCCTCGTCACGGATCCCTCCGGTGCGCCCGTGGCGTCGGCGCAGGTGACGGCCAGGAACCTTGAAACAGGAGCCGTGCGCAGCTCCGCAACAGACGAAGCGGGCCGCTACCAACTGCTGGCGCTCCCTGTCGGGGAGTACGAAGTGCGGGCCACGAAGTCAGGGTTTCAGGAGTCGATTCGCGGAGGAATCCATTTGGTGGTGGGCCAGGAAGCCGGCGTCGATCTTCGCCTGCAAGTCGGCCAGGTGAAGGAACACGTCAGCGTTACCGAAGATGCGCCGATGGTGAGCACTAGCACCAGGGATATTTCCGGCCTGGTTGGGGAGCGGCAGGTGAAGGAGCTTCCGCTGAACGGGCGCAGTTACGATGAACTGATCACGCTGAATCCCGGAGTCGTGAACTTCACCTGGGAAAAGACCGGCGGCATCGGAGTGTCCAACTCTACGACCGGGAATAATTTTTCCGTCTCCGGCAACCGGCCGCAGCAGAACTTGTTCTTGCTGAATGGGGTCGAATACACGGGCGCCGCGGAGAACAATATGCAGCCGGGCGGCACGAGCCAGCAGTTATTGGGAGTGGATGCGGTGCGCGAATTCAATGTGCTGCGCGATTCCTACGGCGCGGAATTCGGCAAGCGGCCCGGTGGCCAGGTGGTGATCGTAACGCAGTCGGGAACCAACCAGTGGCATGGAGCCATATTTGAGTTCCTGCGCAACAGCGCTCTGGACGCGCCGAACTTTTTCGATCAGGGTTCCGCTCCGCCTTTTCAACGCAACCAGTTTGGAGGCTCGCTGGGCGGGCCTATCCTGCGGGAAAAGACCTTCGTCTTCGGAAACTATGAAGGGTTCCGCCAGAATCTTCACCAGACCAGCGCAGCGCTTGTCCCCGATGACAACGCGCGACAGGGCCTGCTGCCTTGCCAGATCGTCACTCCGAAGCCAAACCCCTGCACGTCTTCTACTCCATTGATCAACGTCGGCGTGGCGCCCGCGGCCGCACCGCTTCTTAACCTTTGGCCAGTGGCCGGCCCCAATGCGCCGAATTTCGGCGGCATCGCCGAGGTCTTCAGCAGCCCCTTGCAAACCATTCGAGAGGATTTCGGGACCGCGCGGCTCGACCATATCTTTTCGCAGAAAGACTCGCTCGCGGCGATTTATACCATCGACGACGGCGGCGACGTGACGGCCACGACGTTGGATCCGTTCAGCAGTGACCTGGTGACCCTGCGGGAACAGGTGCTCAGCTTGGAGGAGACACACGTTTTCTCGCCGGCCTTGCTGAATACCGCGCGGTTCGGTTTTTCGCGCGCCGGTTATTTCTTTACTGGAGAACCTACGCCGGGGACACCGGCAGCGGCTGTGCCAGGTTTTTTGCTTGGCCTTCCTGTGGGTGCGGTTGTGGTCGGTGGAAGCGCGGCATCGAACCCGCAAGCGCAGCTCGGCCTGGCGGGGAGCAATAACGGGAGCAATCTGCGAATCGCGCGCAATCTCTTCACCTACGAGGACCGCTTAACCCTGACGCGGGGAAGGCACCAACTTAGCTTCGGCGCATGGCTCCAGCAATTCCAATCGAACGAAACGCTGGCGCTCAGCCAGTTCGGCCAGGCGACCTTCACCAGTTTGCAGACCTTGTTGCAAGGAACCACTTCCAGCTTTTTGTTCGATCCCGCGCCAACGGAGATGAACTGGCGCTCGCTGCTCGGTGCCTGGTACGCCGAAGACGTCATCCGGCTGAGCTCGCGCCTCACGCTTTCCTTGGGCTTCCGCGATGAGTTCACCACCGGCTGGAACGAGGCGCACGGCCGGGCCGCCAACTACACGTTCAGCAATGGCGTGATCTCGACACAGCCGCGTATTGGAAATTCCGAATTCATCGTCAATAACGCAAAGTTTCTGCCGCAACCGCGAATTGCCGTGGCCTGGAGCCCCTTCGGCAGGAAAACCGTGCTGCGCGCCGGGTTCGGAATGTACGACGATCTTCAGGATGCGCTCGGCTACCGCGCGGATCAAAACGCGCCTTTCAATCCGACCTACAGTATCGCTGCGCTATCCGTATCGAAACTTCCGCTCGATCCCACGACTCCCGTGCCTGCTAGCGCGAAGCTGGTGCCGGGTGGCGTCCAGCCTGATTTGAAAACGCCGGCGCTAATTTCTTATTCGCTGCGAATCGAACGGGAACTTTCACCGAACACCTCATTGACCGTGGGCTACGTAGGCTCTCACGGCTACCACGAAATCATCGGCATCGACGCCAACGAACCGTTCCCCGTCATCTGCCCCGCATCTCCGTGCCCGGCAAACTATCCGGCCACCTTCCCCATCGGCTTGGCAAACACGCCCATTCCAGCGGGAACTTTTTTCGTGCCCACCACAACCAACGCCAATCCCGCGCTTGCGAACACCTGGACTTGGTTTTCGGAGGGGACTAGCTCCTACAACGCGCTCCAGGTGGACGTGAATCGCCGCTTCAGCTCGGGACTCTCGCTGCGCGGAGTCTATACCTTCTCGAAAACTCTCGACGATGGAGACTCCTTGAATTCCACGACCTCGGGAGGCGGGCCGGCGCTGGCTTCGAATCCCTTCAATCTGCGCTCCGATTGGGGGCTGGCGACGTATGACGTCCGGCACGTTGCCGCGATCAACGCAACCTACGCGCTGCCCATCGGGCGCGGACAGCGTTTCCTCGGCGAACTAAGCGGCGTCGGAAGCGCGTTGGTAAGCGGCTGGACCGTGAATTCCATCGTCACCCTGCAAGGCGGCTTCCCGTTCTCGCCGCAGCTCAGCTATAATCCCTCGAACAACGGCGACACCCGGAATCCCGTGCGTCCATTCGTAAACCCGGCGTTCACCGGGCCGGTGATTCTCGGCAATCCCAACCAGTGGTTCAATCCGGCTGCGTTCCTGGCCCCCACGAATATTCCCCAGAATGGCGGCTTCTATGGAAACCTCGGAAGAGACACTTTGATCGGACCCGGTCTTGCTACCTGGGATTTCTCCGTGCTGAAAAATACGCGGATTCGCGAGCGGTTGAATGTCCAGTTTCGCGCGGAGATTTTCAATCTCCTGAACCGCGCCAATTTCAACACGCCCAATGCCGTGGCCTTCACTCCGACAGGAGTTTCTCCCACCGCCGGTGTGATCACCAGCACGTCCACAACGTCGCGCCAGGTTCAGTTCGGCCTAAAGCTGCTTTGGTAAGCACTCGCAACTAAGACGCACGACATCGCGCTGTGAGAATAAAAAAGGGCAGCCCATTTCGGGCTGCCCTTTTTTCCGTCCCCAGGAGGGGACGAAACGCTCATCCTGCCATGGACTACGGCAGGTAATAGCGGAAAGAGGTGAACACCATGTTGTCTACGGCCTTGGGACGGAGGCTCGGACCTGCGACACCCGTACCGGAGTTGAAGTTGTTCCCGGACCATCCCACCTTTGTCAGATAGGAATATTGCAAGCCCCACTGCACGCGGCCCTTGGGACCGTTGTAGAGCTTGTGCCAGAAGCCAAAAGTGCCTTCGACAATGTGGTGAATGTCGCCGGTGCAACCCGCGCCACCGCTCGGGGAGATACCGTTCGCTCCCGCGGGGAGCTCGGTGGCGCAGCCACTATTGTTGAACAGCGGCGACCCGTAGCCCACTGGAACGGGATTGCGCGCTCCGTTCGTGATGGTATACGCCGTGCGTCCGGCGTATTCGCCGCCGCCGTATGCGTAAAGATCCAGCTTGGCGTTTGGATGAACTTCCAGACTTCCCAACCACGCGGCGGTGCGAATTAAAGCCAGAGTGCCATCCGGCCGTGCCGTTACGTCGGGCAATTGAGCCGAGCTGTAACGCCCGATGCCCTCACCGCCCTGAAAGTGCGCGACTAGATCCACCTTCTTGGCCACGACGGGGAAGCGCGCGGTAATGCCCACGCCACCGCCGACCCTGGAATCATTGAATGCACCGACAGCCGAGGCTCTGGTGGAGCTATCGACTGGGCAGGGCGCGGCTGTAGTAGCCAGGCCGCAGGGGTAGACTCGATTGCGAAAGTTACTAACGATACCAACGACTTCGTAGTGGCCCCATCCCGGATCGAATGTACCCTTAACGAGAAAATCCGGCGCACGATTGGTTGTGTACCCGGGGCCGTCGGTACCGTTATAGAGTCCGCCGCCGTTGCCAGGAGCGTTGATGAAAAACGTTGCTGGACTTAGAGCGGAGCCGTGGAACGTCCCGGTAGTTTGCGGTCCTTCAATCGCTGCACCCACCGCAAATTTACCGAAATCCTTCACCACGCGAAACGCGTAGGCGCGCTGCCAAGACCAACCGACGACATATTGCGGGTCAATCTGGAACGGGAAAGCCTCTCGACGATTTGCAATTCCTTTGGTGCTCTCGGTCACCAAGCTCCACATCTGTCCCCCGGCGAGCGAGAATCCGTTGTCCCAGGTTACGTTGGCCCAAACTTGCCGCTGGCGCATCACGTAACTGTTGCTCTGGCGGTTGTTGGAGGTCGTGCCCGCGCCGAGGAAGTCGGCTTCGTAGTAGCCGGTCAGCTTGGTGCTGCCAACTTTCGTCTCGGCGAGCAGCGAGAGCCGCGACTGGCGAGCCGTGAAGTTATTCTCGCTCACTTTGCTCAGCGAGTTGCCGGGGAATGGAATGCCGGTGAACGGCGTATTGATGTCGCCGCTGGTGGCGCGATTGCGGAAAACCGTTTCGGCCGCGATGAAGCCGCCTGGCGTGATGTTGATGCCCTTGTACCTGATCGTGGAAGGCCCTTCTTCGCTGGCCTTCTTCGCTTCCGTCTGTTCCCGGGCCACCGCGGTCTTCAGCACTTCGTTGCTGGCCTTGATATCGCTGACCGTGGTATTGAGCGCCGCCGCCGTGGTATTGAATTCGGCGGTGGAGTTCACCACTTCCGCGGCTTTGCTGCTGGCTTCGGCGGCGCGTGCATTGGCCGCGGCGGCCGCTTCGCGTGCTTCATCGATCTGGCGGTCGCGCTTGGCAAGCTCTTCCTTCAACAACTGCAGTTGTTCCTGCTGCGACTGCAGCGCCTCGCGCAGCTCCTCGAGTTGCGCGGCGATAGCGGAATCCGGCTTGTCGGCTTTCTTGGCCGCTTTGGGTTTCGCCGGTTGCGCCAGCTTGGCGGGCTGCGCGTCCGCCTCTTTCGGTGTATCAGCAAAAGCCGTTCCGGAAAGCAGGAACAGCGACAGTGTTACGGATGCTAGTTTTCTCATTGTCTCTCTCTTTGCAGCAGATTTCGACCCGGTATCAGGAAGTATGCGTACCACCCCACGAACGAAGGTAAAGGCCGTGCTTTACGCTTGCGTCAACCGAATATGAATATTCTGTAATAGATCGAAATTTTACGGCGCAAACCTTTGAAATACCATGCCCTACTGGATTCCGTTCACCCGCCAGTCTCGTCAATCTCCCGGAACCATTGGCGTTGCAGGAACGCGAACTAGCGGATAATTCCCAGCGCCTTTTTCGGCAAACGTGCCACATCCTCTTTGCCGATCCCAAAATTTTCGGCCATCAGCGACGCCGGATTCCCCGCCATCTTCCCTTTTTTTGCGCCATCTCCGTCGCGGCGGGCGGAATTTATCTCCACCCGTTCGGGAGGCCGCCATCTTGTTTCGTCTCTTTGTGGCGGCGGCCTTCCGAGGCCGGCGCCCGGCCTTGCTCCGCGTAGGGGCACGATACATCGTGCCCCTCTTTTTCAGCCTTTGTGGCACCGGGCTTTCGCGTCTTTTTGTGCGTCTTGTGCATCCCGGTGTTCTTTACCGGGAAGCCCGGCATCTTCCTCCGACCATGCAACCGGCGGATCGCCCGCCGCGCCATCGCCGCGCTCTCCCGCTTTTCCCGCTGTGCCGCCGCCCCGCCATAATGCTACGATGCCTTGTCAAATCTGATAATCAACGCCCTATTCGGCAACGACACCATGACCATCGTCGAAGTCAGCGCACCGATTGAAAAATAATGGCCAAGATCGCTGTAAAAGGCAGGGAGATCGCCGTCGTCAGAAGGAATGACGAAGACTATATCCGCATCACCGACATCGCCAGATACAAGAATTCAGAGCACACCGACGATCTGATTCGCAACTGGCTCAGGAATCGCAATACCATCGAGTTTTTGGGCCTTTGGGAACAGTTGAATAACCCGGGGTTTAAACCCATCGAATTCGACGGGTTTAAAATAGCCTGGTGGACAGCGCAAGAATCGAGGGGTTTGGGGAGGGTTAAGCGTGATGGCCAAAATTAAAGTACTTGGTACGGAAATTTCCCTCATCAGAGTGCAGGACAGCGACTATGTCTCCCTGACGGATATGCTCAAAGCCAAGGATGGCGCTTTCTTCATCTCTGACTGGTTGCGCAACCGCAATACCGTGGAATTTCTGGGCATCTGGGAGAAAGTTCATAACCCGAACTTTAATTATGGCGAATTCGCCCTAATTAGAAATCAGGCCGGTTTGCACAGTTACAAGATTAGCGTCAAAGAGTGGACCCAGAAAACCAAAGCCATTGGCTTACGAGCCGCCGCCGGGAGATACGGCGGTACCTACGCCCATCAAGACATCGCTCTTGAATTCGGAATGTGGATCAGCGCGGAATTCAAGATTTACCTTATCATGGAATTTCAGCGGCTCAAGGACCAAGAGCGCCAGCAGCTCGGCTGGGACATCCGCCGCAATCTCACCAAGATCAACTACCGCATTCATACCGACGCCATCAAGGAAAATCTCATTCCACCAACTCTCACTCCCCGCCAGATTGACCTGGTTTACGCCTCCGAAGCCGATGTCCTCAACATGGCTCTCTTCGGCGTCACCGCCAAGCAATGGCGCAACGCCCATCCCAGCGAAAAGGGCAACATTCGCGACTTCGCCAATGTCTCGCAACTCGTCTGCCTCTCCAATCTCGAAAACTTGAACGCTCTGTTCATCCGCGAAAATCTTCCGCAGGCCGGACGCCTCCGCAAACTAAACCACATCGCCATCCAGCAAATGCGAATCCTGACGGATGATTCTCGAATCAAGCGCCTCGAAGCACGGGACCAATAACCACACCTCACCAAAGCTTTCTCCAAGCACGCCGCCGAACTACGCGCCCAACACAAATTGCCCTACGCCGATTGCTTCGCCGCCGC
>JAYVMO010000062.1:0-10909 GCA_043758915.1 Acidobacteriota bacterium
CTTGAAACTAAACGACAAATTGGTTGCGGGGGTTGGATTTGAACCAACGACCTTCGGGTTATGAGCCCGACGAGCTACCAGGCTGCTCCACCCCGCACATTCACTATAGCGAACGCGCGCTCTTCCGTCAAATACAAGCAATTTCCCTGCAAGCTTCGCGTAACCATCCTTGCAGGTCGCCGAAAAAGTGCCCGCAATTGTCATTCCGAGTGAAGCGAGGAATCTGCTTTTCTGCGAAATGCCAGGAAAAATGTCGGCTCCTCGGGCAACACCGGCCCCCGGAGTCATATCAAGAATGCTTTTTCAGAAACTGGTAGTGTTCGCATTCAGAGAAAAAGGGGTTGGGCGGAGAGGGGAAGCGGCGAACAACCGAACAACAAGAGAGCTACCACTGATTGTAAGGCGTCTGTTCAAACGGCGAGACCTTGTCGGAGTTCGAATGCACGTCCGACACTCCCGAACTGGATTGGTCCGGGCTGAGCACTACGTCCTCGTACACCAGTTGCCAGTCCGCTGCGTGCGTCATGGGATCGATGGGAATCTCGTGCAGGTAATGCGCCTGCTTCAAATCCTCGAGCGATTGTGGCGCGGCTTCCTTATCCAGCGAATAATTATCGATGGCCTCGCGCAACACTTTCAGGTCGCTCTTGAGCACCGCCTCGTGCGCGCGGATGAGCGCCGTCCGGTATTGTCCGGCGGCAATCCCCAGCAAGATGAACATGATGGTCATCACAATCATCAGCTCGATCAGCGTGAACCCCGCGGACCAGCCTCTGCTTCCACGCTTCCGCGCGCGGCACCGGCAATCCATGTGTTGTCGCCATCGGTTCATACGCAATCCTTTTTCCGCCTACCAATCCGAATACTTGGTTCCGTCGGCGGCCTGTCCCGTCGACTCCGAATATACGTCGTAAACATCCTGCCCGCCCCAGCTCGTCGAATCCGGATCGTCCTGTACCGCGCGCAGTCCCCACTCGGCTCGCCCCGTCATCGGATCGACGGGAACCTTGCGAAGAAATCGCAGCTTGAGCTCGTTTCCCGCGCCGAGCTGCACGCCTTTGACCAGCGTCTCCAGGTCCGGAGGGTAATTCTCGCTTCCCACTTCCGTCCGAAATTTTCCGGCATCAGCAACGTCCTTGTATTTGTCGATGGCATCCCGCATCTGCCGCAAGTCATACCGTAGCTCGCTTTCTTTTTTCCGTATCACGGTATACCGCGCGATGGGCAACGCAGCGGAAGAAAGAACCAGCAGGATGGCACAGGCAATGATCAATTCCAGCAGCGTCATCCCCGCATCGCAGGGAACGCGCCGCCGCGGATTGTCCTTCGTGGAGCCTGGTCCGCACCGCTCCGCCGGGTTTCTCATGCCTGCAACCGGTTCGGGCATTGTTCTCACTCGCTTCGCCTAGGGCTGGACCTGTAATGTCGCCTCGCTGGTGACCAGCGGGATGGACTTTTGCTGCGAATCCTTGGCGTTCACTTGCACGATCGACAAGTTCGACGTGCCTACGCCGATCGCCTTGATCACGATTCCCATCAAAGTGCCGCTGCCGTTTACTCCAGGTGTATTCGGCTGCCGCGTAGTGGAGATGATGGCTTGGCCATGCTCTTTGTCAACTCGGAACACAATGGCAATTTCCTGCGTTCCACCCGAGAGGAATCCGCCGTGCTGCACATCTTCGACGCTGATCACCGCCGGGTTGTACTGCAGCAACAGGGGAACCGAGAAAAGGTCGTTCACGTTGTCGACCGCGATGGCCACCGTCGTTGTCTGTCCCAGCTTCAATGTCACCGACTGCGGCTCAAACCGCATTCGAGTGGGCGTCCCGGCTTGCGGCGTGGCCGCTGCTGGCTGCGACGGTGTATTAGTTGCGGGCGTCGCTACTGCTCCTGGCCCATTCGCCATCGGCTGCTGCGCTGGTCCTTGAGGCGGGGCCGACGGTTGTGCCGCCGGCACGCGTACGTCGCTCTCGTGCCTCACCTGCACATTCGTCTCTGTGCCAGAGAACATCGGCCGCAGATTGCTCTTCGTCCACTCCGGCATCCGCACGATTCGCGGAATGAGCACGATCAGTACCTCGTCCTCCTGATGGTCCACCTTGTTATCAGAGAAGAAGTATCGCAGAAAGGGAATCTTGGCCAATCCCGGCCATCCGCTGATCGTTTTCGTGTCCGTTCTGGTAAACAGCCCGCCAATGATGTTGACCTCGCCTTCCTTCAAGCGAATCTCATGCTCGATCACGCGTTGGCTGATGATGGGCTGCGTGATTCCGCCGATGGTCTGGTCGCCGGTGTGAGAAGAGACTTCTATTTTGGTCTTCAGGCTGACGTCGTGATTTGGATGCACGCGAGGTGTGATGTCAATGTTCACGCCAACATCCAAGTACTGGAACTGCGTATTCACCAGCGGATTTACAAACCCTCCTGCTCCACCGGCCGCGCCAACCCCCACGCCGGCCTGAAAGCTGCCGGTCGCTACCGGGATGCGGTCGCCGATGCGCAGCTTCGCCGGCTGCCCGTCCACCGAGCGAATCTCCGGGTTCTGAATAATTTTTGTGCTGGAATCCGTCAGGATGGCGTTCGCCGTAAAGTTCGGAAGTGTGACGCTGTAATCCGAGCCAGTCAGATGCCGAAGGGTGTTCAGCGTAGTGCTGTTCGTCGGTGTCGGGGTCAGGCCCGCAGGCGTGGTGGTGGCATTCGGATTGAGGGTGATCGACGCGGATTGCCCTGGCAGAACTCCCAGGTCACGCAGGTGATCCGTGCGCGCTTCCAATACTTCCACCTGGATCACCACTTCCGGCTTCGCTTTGTCGATGTCGCGGATCATCTTTTCCGCGAGCAACATCTTGTCCGGCGTGTCTCGCACGATGATGGCGTTCTGCGAATTGACCTGTTGGACGCGCTTCAAATCCAGCAATTGCCGCAGCCCCGTCACGATCTCCGTCAAGTCCTGCGGCTGCACCGTGTTTGCGAGATAAAACGTTCTCACCACTTGTTCTTCATTCTCACGGCGTTTTTGCGGCTGGTCCGGCATGACGAGAATGATATTTTCCGTCATCGGCTTCCAGAACGCCTTGCTCTCCACGGAAACGATGTCCAGCGCCTGTTCCAGGGTCACGTTGGTCAGTTCCGTCGTGATGCGCCGCGCCGGAAAGTCCGGATCGTAGATGACCGTTAGCCCCGCCAGCTTCGCAATGGTATCGAACACGATCTTCGCGTCGTTGGCCATCTTTAAGTTGATCGGCGCGCGCGATAGCGGCTTGAGCTCCGGCGGCATGGCCGCCAGCGATTGCTCGTTGGGATCCTCGGGGGGCGCTGCTGCCGCATCCGCTTCACGGTTTTTCTCGCCGATCATCCCTACGGTTTTGCGCAGTTCCTGGTCCGCGATGGGACTCGCAGGATCGATCGCCTGGGCGCGCTGGAATTCAGCTGCCGCTCCTTGCAAATCGCCATTTTCGCGCAGCTTCAGTCCCTGCTTGACGTGTAGCTCGCCCGCCTCAAAGCGGATCTGGTTTACCCTGATCTTGAAATTGGCGTTATACGGGTCGGCTTTCAGCGCCTTCTGGTAGTAATCGAGCGCGGCATCATAATCCTGTACCGACTCGGCTTTCTTTCCTTGATTGAACTCGGATTGGCCTTTCGGGCATCCCGCCGCAAGCAGACCCAGACCCACACTTAGAACGACTGTCCCCCATCGGTGCATGAGCTCTCCGAGGCCTCGACACGAATCCCAGGCAGTCTAACACTCGGCTTAGAGGCCGGGCAAGGATAGGAAGGTTGGCTGTCTTGCTTCCGATAACCCCTCGCAGCTAAGATTTCCTACTGCTGTTATGATGAAACCTTGTGCCCAAGCCAGCGAAGAAATCCGGCAAGTCCGAGAAGACCGGCGAGCAGATCGTGGCGCAGAACCGCGCCGCCTCGTATAACTACCTTATTCTTGAGAAGCATGAGGCCGGTCTGGTGCTCCACGGCACCGAAGTCAAAGCCTTGCGCGAAGGAAAGGCGAATATCCGCGATGCCTACGTCGATTTCAAACCCTCCGGCGCTTGGCTTGTTAACGCGCACATCGCGCAATACTCGCCCGGCGGGCCGTGGAACCATGAGCCCCTCGGTTCTCGCAAGCTTTTGCTTCACAAACGCGAAATCGATAAGCTTTCCGGCCGCACCGAGAGCAAGGGCCTAACCGTCATCCCCTTAAGGATTTACTTCCGCAACGGCATCGCCAAGATCGAAATCGCCCTGGCGCAAGGCAAAAAATCTTGGGACCGCCGCCAGGACGAACGCACCAAGGAAGCTCGCAGGGAAGTCGAAGAATCCATGTATCGCAACCGGAGGCGATAAAGAAACATGCAAATGAATATCGAGACCAAACCCTACGCAGGACTTGAAACCGAAGCTCTGGTTTCATACGTATTTGAAGAAACCGATCCCATACAGGGCCGCCTCGCGGAGATCGATCAGGCCGCCAACGGCCTGCTCCGCAAACTTGCCCAGAGCGGAGAAATCACCGGCAAGACGCTCGAGTTCACGCTCATTCACGCCCCCGCCGGCCTCAAAGCCGCCCGCCTGCTCCTCGTCGGAGCAGGGAAGCGCGAGCAGTTCAACGGCGCAACGCTTCGCAAGATCGCCGGAGCCGCGCTCCGCTGCCTGAAATCGCGTTCCGTCAAGCAGTTCGCGTTTCTGGTCCACGAGAAGGACGCCACCGAGGACACCGCTCAAATCATCGCCGAAGGCGCGCTCGCCGCCAACTTCGAGTCGGACAAATACAAGACCGACAAGAAGAACGACAAAAACATCGACACCGTTTTGCTTGCCGGCTTCTCCGAAGCCGGGCGCTCCGTCGCCGACAAAGGCCTCGCCAAAGGCCGCATCATCGCCGATTCCCAGAATTTCGCCCGCGACCTCGTCAACGAGCCTTCCAACAAACTTACGCCAAAAATTCTTGCCGAAAAAGCCGAAGCCATGGCCCGCGAAGCCGGCCTCGCCGTCGAAATCCTCGACGAGAAGCGCATCGCCGAACTCAAAATGGGCGCGCTCCTCAGCGTTGCCCAAGGCGGTCCGGAGCCGCCCCGCGTCATGGTCCTCACTTATACTCCGGCCAATCTGAACCCCGGCGCTCCCGTCATTGGTCTCGTCGGCAAGGCCGTCACCTTCGACACCGGAGGCATCTCCATCAAGCCCGCCGACGGCATGGAAAAAATGAAGTACGACATGGCTGGTGGCGCCACCATGCTCGGCGTCATGCGCGCTCTTGCCGCACTGAAGCCCAACGTCAAAGTGATCTGCGTCGTTCCCTCCACCGAGAACATGCCCGGCGGCAAAGCGCAAAAACCCGGCGACATTCAGACCGCCATGTCCGGCAAGACCATCGAAGTCCTGAACACCGACGCCGAAGGCCGCCTCATCCTCGCCGACGGCATCCACTACGCCAAGCAGCTCGGTGCCACCCAGCTCATCGACGCCGCCACCCTCACCGGCGCCATCGTCGTAGCCCTCGCCAACGTCAACGTCGGCGTGTTCGGTTCCGACCAGGCCTTCACCGATAAGCTCCTCGCCAGTTCCAAAGCCGCCGGCGAAAAAATGTGGCAGATGCCCATCGACGACGACTACCGCGAATTCATCAAAGGCACTGTCGCCGATATCCAAAACATCGGCAGCGGCAAAGGCGGCGGCGCCATCACCGCCGCCATGTTCATCAAGGAATTCACCGGCGACACCCCGTGGATCCATCTCGACATCGCCGGCACCGCCTGGAACGACGACGCCAAGCCCTGGCTCGCCAAAGGCCCGACTGGCACGGCCCTCCGCACCCTTGTGCATCTCATTTTGTCGTATTAGCGCCGGCGGGTGGTGGGGCACGATGTATCGTGCCCCTACATTTTCTCTGGCGCTTCAATCCCTAGCAACGACAACGCCCGCACCAACCGTGCCTCCACCAATTCCGTCAACCGCAGCAAGAACGCCCGCTTCTGCTCATCCGCTTCGGTCAAAATGTGATGTTTGTGATAAAAATTGTTAAACTCCTGCGCCAATTGAAACGCATACTTCGCCACAAACGCCGGCTCTTGGCTGTTGATTGCTACCTCCACCGCGTGCTCCAGCGAACCTGCCAGCAACAATAACTCCCACAAGCCGTTGCCCTCGCTCCCGCCAAGCAGCTTCGCCGCCGACTCCGGTGTAACCTCAAGATTCGTTGCGCCGGCTTCCACGCCCTTCCGCCGAATCCCGCGAATGCGCACCACCGCATACTGGCAATACGGCCCCGTCTCGCCCTCGAAGCTCAGCGCATCCGCAAAATCAAACGCGATGATGGCATTGCGCGTAAATTTCAGCAGGAAAAAACGCAGCGCCCCCACGGCAATAACGTGCGCCGTGCGTTTCTGCTCCACTTCGCTCATCTCCGCGTGCCGCTGCTGCACTTCGGCGAGCGTCGCCGCTTCCAGCTTATCCAGCAGATCATCGGCCTTCACACCAAAGCCTTTTCGCCCGCTCACCTCCACGTATGGCTTCTTGGCCTCTTCCGGCGACAACTCATACCCCAGCTCCGCCGCGCACCGCGGTGTCAGCGCCACAATCTCGTACGCAAAGTGAATCGACTGCTCCGCCTCGTGCACATGGCCCAGCCGTCGCAGCCCTTCCGCCACCACATCCTGCAAATACGCCTGCCGCGCGTCGATCACGTTATAGACTGTCTCCGCCGCTTCCCCGAAATGCGGCGCTGCCGGATCGTTCACTCCGCTGGTCGTGGACCACACCGTCTCTTCGCTCGGCGCATTTTTCCACTTGGTGTAATGAAAATCCTTCCCCAGCAGCCCAAATTTCCACAACTGGTATGCAATATCTTTCCCGACGTACGTCACCGTCCCATTCGACCGCACAATAATCTTGTCCTGAATATTCTCCTCTTCGCTCTTCTCCGTGCCCGTGGCCTGCCCCGACCCGGTCGGGGTGCTCTCTATGGTCTCTGTGTGAATTCCTTCTTTTTCATTCCACGGCATCACCCAGCAACCCGCCATCTTCCCGCTGGTAACAAGCTGAATTGCTCCACTGGCTTTCAGCTTCTCGAACGCCGCATCCCAAAACTTCAAATGCAGAATCTCGCTCTCCCTCGCCAGCAATTGATAATCGATTCCCAGCCGCGACATGGTCCGCAAGTGCAGGCTCACAATCGCATTCGCCACCAGCTCGGCGACCTCCGCTTCCTCGCCGTGTCCCTCTTCAATCGCCTTCAGCGTCTGCCCGCGCAATTTTGCGGCACGCTCTTTGTCCTCCGTGAAGAATTGCGTCGCCTCCGCATACAAACCCCAGCAGTAGTAATCAAACTTCGGCTTCAGCGCGAGCGACCTTACGTCCTCAAGCTTCATCTTCTGCATGTACAGGAAGCCGATCACCACGTCCGCCACCTGCACGCCCGTATTGTCAATGTAGTTCTGCACCTGCACCGCATGCCCCGCGTGCCGCAGCACCCGCGCCATGGTGTCGCCCAGAACCGCATTCCTCACGTGCCCAATGTGCGCCGCTTTATTGGGATTGATGCTGGTGTGCTCCACGATGATCTTTTGCCCCCGTAACGCCGGCATCCCTGCCGGCTCCGAAGATTTTTCCTCGCTCCTCTCCCCGCTTTTTCCGCGCCCCTCAGCGTCCTCTGCGTCTCTGCGTTGTCCTTTCTCTTTCCCCTTTTCGCCACTGGCCTCCTTCTGCACACTCCCCCAAAACGCCCCTCGCTCAAAATAAGCGTTTAAATAGCCGCCGCCAGCAACTTCAACCTTGGCAATGCCTCCGACCTTGCCAAGTCCATTCGCAATCTCCTGCGCAATCTGCCGCGGCGCTTTCTTCAACCTCTTCGCCAGCTCAAAACACACCGGCGAAGCCGCCTCCCCCATTTCAATCTTCGGCGGCCGCTCCAGCACAATCCCCATCTCCAAGCCATACTTCTCCCGGATGTGCCCCGCCAGCGCCTCTCGCAACCTCTTACTCAGTGTCTGATACACGTGTCCTCGCCAATCTTTGGAATCGACTTTAGGGTTTCCTAGTATAGAGCCTTTTCTTTTTCGTGAGGCCAAGGGCCTGGACGACGCTCTCCCGAACGGGATGGAGCCGCCCAGTTACGTGGCATCGTTGTGTAAAAATGACCTATTGACAATCGGTCACTTATGCGCTATCTTTCAGAGTGTACAACAAATTTCCATTCGAATTCTTCTCAGCCTCTCCCGTCGATTCCTCCCTCCAGCCCAAATCGCCCTTAAGTCCTTTCTTTTGCGCACTTACGAAAATTCCACCCATAACTCCTTTAGAATGCGCAGTTACAAAAACAAAGGACTTTAACTCCTTTAGAATGCGCAGTTGCAAAAAAAAGGGGGGGAGGGGGTGAAACTGTTAACTAGCTCTCTACTGCTCACGGCCTGGCGTCGTTTGACACTCCACCGACCCGCCGATACTATCAGTCTGCATCCGGCGGACACATTGTTCACCACGCAATCCTACCCGCGCGGCGGCGGTACCCCATGAAACTTGCTTATTTTGACTGTTTTTCGGGCATTAGCGGCGACATGACCCTCGGCGCGCTTGTCGATGCCGGCTGCTCCGTCGACCATCTCCGCGCCGAACTGCGTGGCCTGCAGGTGCCCGGATGGGAGCTATCCGCCGAAAAAGTCTGGAAGAATGGCATGGCCGCCACCTATGTCCATGTAAAGACAGAGGATCAGTGCAAGCACCGTTCGCTCAGCGCCATCCTGGACATTTTGCAGAAGTCGCAACTCGCCCCACCGGTGCGCGAGCGCGCCGCGGCCATCTTCCAAAAACTAGGCGAAGCCGAAGCCCGCGTCCACGACGTGCCGCTCGAAAAGATTCATTTTCACGAAGTTGGCGCGGTCGATGCCATTGTGGACATCGTCGGCGCCTGCATCGGTTTTCAGGCGCTCGGAATCGAGAAGTTCGCTTGCTCGCCCCTGAACGTCGGCGGTGGCACCGCGAAAATGGCCCACGGCATCCTCCCCGTGCCCGCTCCAGCCACGGCGAATCTGCTGCAAGGGAAGCCGACTTACTCGAATGGCGTTCAGAAAGAACTCGTCACCCCCACCGGCGCAGCCATCGTTGCCACGCTCTGCGATTCCTTCGGGCCGCAACCTCCCATGACCGTCTCCGCGATCGGCTACGGTGCCGGCACAGCGGACCTGGAGGGCCAGCCCAACGTCGTGCGCCTCATGATCGGCGAGTCCGCTGAAAAAGTGGCTCCCGGCTTCGACGAAGAAATTTCCATCATTGAAGCTAACCTCGACGACATGAATCCGCAAATTTATGGCTACTTCCTGGAAAAAGCCCTTGCCGCTGGCGCGCTCGATGTTTACACCACGCCGGTGCAAATGAAAAAGAACCGCCCCGGCACGCTGCTCACTGTTCTGTGCCAGCCGCACGACACCAACGCATTGATGTCCCTCATTTTCGCGGAAACGACGACCTTCGGCGCGCGCACCTACCGCGTCCAGCGCCGCACCCTGCCGCGCGAACACGTCCAGGTCTCCACAAGTTTCGGCGACGTACGCATCAAGATTTCTCGCGTGAACGGCAGCATTTTGCACGTGGCCCCCGAATACGACGACTGCCGCAAGCTCGCCGTCGATAAAAACGTCCCGCTCCAGCGCGTCATCAGCGAAGCCCTGCGCGCTTACAATGGAGGCACGTGATCCGCGATCTTATTGCACTGCCGCAAAAGCAGGCACTGTCATCCTGAGCCTAGCCGATGAGGATAGGCGAAGGATCTCAACGTAAGCACTCTGCAAAATGTAACGAGTTGACTGGCGTAACAGGCAATGAACGGAAACCGATGGCAAGCGACTGAAAACGATAAAATGTCCGGAAAACCAAAATACTACATCACCACGCCGATCTACTACACCAACGGCTTGCCGCACATTGGACACACGTACTCGACTATCGTGTGCGATACCATCCGACGTTACAAGCGCATGCGCGGCTACGACGTGGTCATGGCCACCGGTACGGACGAACACGGCGTAAACGTCGAGCGCTCCGCCAAAAAGGCGGGCGTCCCCGAATCGGAGTTTGTCGCCGGGATGGCTGCGGAGTGGCGCTCCCTCTGGGACGAACTCGGTGTTCAGGGCGACGTGTTCATCCGCACCACCGACCTGAAGCACGCGCATACGGTGCAGTGGCTCTTCAAACTGTGCCGCGAAAATGGGTACGTTTATCCCGGGCACTACACCGGACAATACTGCATTCATGACAACGCCTATGTGGATGTAAAAGCCGGAGAAAATTGCCCCGATTGCGGACGTCCCACGGAAACCGTAACCGAGCCAAACTTTTTCTTCAAGCTTTCCGCATTTCAGAAGCCTCTTCTGGATTGGTATGCGCAGCATCCTGATTTCATCCAGCCCGAAGCGCGCCGCAACGAAGTGCTTAGTTTCGTGGAGGGCGGCCTCCGGGATCTCAGCATCACGCGAACTTCCATTCGCTGGGGCATCCCCGTTCCCGGCGAAGAACCGCACGTCTTCTATGTTTGGTTCGATGCGCTGACCGCGTATCTGAGCGCTGTCGGCGGCCCGCAATACAAGAAAAGTGGCTTCTGGCCCGCCGATGTTCATCTCGTCGGCAAGGAAATCATTCGCTTCCACGCGGTTTACTGGCCAGCGTTTTTAATGGCCGCGGGTTTTATGCCGGAAGAGATGCCGAAACAAATCTGGGCGCACGGCTGGCTGCTCATGGACAGCGCCAAAATGAGCAAGTCTCTTGGCAACGTCGTTCGCCCGCGCCCCATCGTGCACGTTCTCGGCATGGACGCGCTCCGTTACTACCTACTGCGCGAAACCGTCTTCGGCCAGGACGGCAACTTCAGCTACGACGCGCTCGTCCAGCGCTACAACAGCGACCTCGCCAACGGTCTCGGCAA
>JAYVMO010000063.1:0-4544 GCA_043758915.1 Acidobacteriota bacterium
CGCGTCTCCTGCCGCAACGCCTCTGCGGTTCCGGTCAGAACCGGGAAGGTTGCGTAGTGCATGGGCACGACATGCTTCACCCCCAGGAGCCGAATGGCGTACGCCGCTTCTCGCGGTCCCATGGTGAAGCGATCTCCGATGGGCAGCATCGCGAGTTCCGGCTTGTAGAGTTCGCCAATCAATTTCATGTCCCCGAACAGCGCGGTATCGCCCGCGTGATACACCGTGAACCCGCCGGGCATGCGAATCACGTAGCCCGCAGGTTCGCCGCCGTAAAGCCGCACGCCCTCATCGTCGATCGAATTCGAATGAAACGCATGCGTCATCGTGACTTCGAATTCGCCGACCCTCTGCGATCCGCCCTTGCCCATCGGGCACGCTTCTTCCTGGAATCCTTTACTTTCGATCCACAGGCACGTCTCGAAAATCGCCACAATCTTTGGCCGGTGCTGCTTCGCCAGCGCCAGCAGGTCGCCCACGTGATCGGTGTGCGCGTGCGTTAGAAAAATGGCATCCAACTGCGGCACATTTTTCAATTCCGCCGGGCACCACGGATTCGTCATCACCCACGGATCGATCAGCGCAACCTGTCCAGATGCCGTCGTCAAAGAAAATGCGCTGTGGCCGAGATACGTGATGCGATTACCTTTGGTGTCGAGCATGGGGCGCCTCAGAGGATGAATTTTCGAAATGCAGGGCGATGCGAGCGGAGCCGCCGCTCTTCAGTCGCCGCTTCCCGAAGCCAGCAACGAGCGGATGGCCGCCTCATAGGTCTCGCGGTTATTTTCGCCGAGCAAGTGGCCGATCTGTCTCCCGTCCTTCGCGTAAAAAAACGAAGCGGGAATAGCGCCGTTCCATCCCGGCAGTACGGACTGCACAAACGCGGACTCCCCTCCATTTTTCTTCCGGTAGTTCGGGAAAATCGGCTTATAGCGCGCAAGGAACCGCCGCATCAGGATCAAGTCGCCATCGTCATCGAGATTCACCCCCACGACGTGCAACCCCTTCGGCGCATAATCCTTGGCCAGTTCGTTCAGCATCGGATATTCATCGCGGCAGGGCTCGCACCACGTGGCCCAGAACGTCACCAGTACGGCCTTCCCGCGATACTGCTCCAGCAATTTCTGATACCCCTGCGCGTCGATCATTTCCGGATCGCGCGGCGTTGCGGCCTTGGGGGCCTGAGTCGCGGCCAAAGCAGCCCCTGCCGCCAGTAGCGTAAGTCCGGTAAAAAAAGTACGAGTTCTCATCTGTGTTCCTTCCCACACCATTCTAGTCCCTCACGCCGAAGTTGAGAAACACCTTCCCCCCGCGTACAATTCCTATAGGCTGCTTGTCGCCTCCGGCGGCAGCGTGGTATAAAAAAAGTTTTGCCGGTTGTGCTGATTTGCACTATAAGCTACCGGCCTGCTGTCCGGCTAAAGGAGATTTTGAATGGCTTACGTGATTGCCGAGCCGTGCATCGGCACTAAAGATTCCGCCTGCGTGGATGTCTGCCCGGTAGACTGCATCCACCCGCGCAAGGACGAAGCCGGATTTGAAGGCGAGAAACAGCTGTACATCAATCCTGTCGAATGCATTGATTGCGGCGCCTGCGTCCCGGTATGCCCGGTGACGGCCATCTTTGCTCTTGAAGACCTACCGGAGAAGTGGCAAAGCTTCACGCCTATCAACGCCGACTGGTACGTCAAGAAGTAGCCTGTCCAGACGCACCCAAGTTTCGGTTGTACGGCTCTACTGAGGCACGCTTCGGCGTGCCTCTCGTTTTTGGAGCCAGCTCAAGCTTCCAGCCGCGCCAAGCCTCTGCGCAGCGGCCTCCCGCACAGAGTTCGCCTCCGCGGGTCCGTCGCACCATAGCAGGCTGCTGAAGAACTCAAGCAAAGCGTGTCATCCTGAGGCCCCGGCGCTTTTTGCCGGGGCCTCAGGATCTCAACTCCGGCTGTTTTCAACGCACAATGTCTGTGAACATGGAGTTGCATCGGACGGTCGCGAGCCTTTATCGATTTTTTCAGCGATCCGCTTAAGAAATTCCACGCACAACACGGCTCCGCCGCCTCCGGCCTCCATGAAAGTTGCGCGTTTCGCGCACGTTTGCCGTGTCTTAACATTGCGGAATTGTCCGGCGGGGTATCATGTGTTGAGGAAAAACCTCTCTTCCCCATGCCCGAGAGCTTCCATCTCGTTCTCTTGATTCACGCGCACCAGCCCTGCGGAAATTTCGCCCATGTGCTTGAAAAAGCGTACGCCGATTCCTACCTGCCCTTCATCGAGCAGCTCGAACAACATCCCGGCGTTCATGCCGGCTTGCACTATTCCGGTCCGCTCCTCACGTGGATCGAAGAAAATCGCCCTGAATATTTCGTGCGTTTGAAAGCGCTGGTGCGGCGCGGCCAGGTGGAGCTGGTCGGCGGCGGTTTTTACGAGCCGATTCTCATCTCCATTCCGCCAAGCGACCAGTGGGAGCAGATCACCCTCCTGGCGCGCTATCTGGAGGATCGCTTTGGCAGCCGCCCCACGGGAGCATGGCTCGCCGAGCGCGTCTGGGAGCCGCAACTCCCCTCGGCACTCGCCGCTGCCGGCGTGGGCTACACCCTGGTCGACGACATTCACTTTCTCTCCGCGGGGTTCGAACCCGAGGAACTTTTCGGCGCCTACATCGCCGAGGACCGCGGACAAAATGTCTGGCTCTTTCCCGGCCAAAAGGCTTTGCGCTATCTTATCCCCTTCGGCAAAGTCGAAGCCGTCATCGCCTATCTGCGCGAAGCCGCAAAAGCGCGTCCGGGCGGCGCCGCTGCCATGGGCGACGACATGGAAAAGTTCGGTGTCTGGCCCGGTACTCACGAACACTGTTACACGGACGGATGGCTCTCCAGCTTCTTCGCCGCGCTCGAGGAAAACGCCGAGTGGTTGCACGTCTCCACGCCCGCCGAATATCTTGCCAATCATGCTGCGCTCGGCCGCGCCGATCTGCCGACCGCCTCTTACACCGAAATGATGGAGTGGGTTCTCCCCACCGGCGTGCGCCAGCGTTACAGCGCTGTTCAGAAAGAATTCGCCACCCGCCCTGACGTGCTTTCGTTTCTCCGCGGCGGTTCCTGGCGCGGCTTTTTCCGGAAATACCCTGAATCCAACTTGCTTCACAAAAAAATGCTCCGCGTCTCCGCGCGCATAGCCGCTGCTCCTCCACGCCGCGATGGTTCCAAGGCCGCTGATGAACTGGTCCAGGCCCGCGACATGCTCCTTCGCGCGCAGTGTAACGATGCCTACTGGCACGGTATTTTCGGCGGTCTTTACGCCCCGCATCTCCGCACCGATCTTTGGCGCAATCTCATCCGCGCCGAAGCGATCGCCGACCGCCTCACTCCCGGGGCCCTGGTGGCCCGCGTTGAAATGCTCGATTACGACTCCGACGGCGCCAGCGAGTTGCTCTTCACTGCGCCCGAATATCAGGTTTTGCTGAAGCCTTCCGACGGCGGTACTGTCGCCGCGCTCGATTTCCGTCCCGCTGCCGCCACTCTCGTCAATTCCATTCTCCGGCGTCCCGAGGCTTACCACATGCGCCTGCGCGAAGCCGCGGGAAAACCCGAAAAAGGCGTCGTCGCTTCCATCCACGAGCAGACGCGCGTCAAGGAGCCTGGCCTCGATCGTTTTCTCCGCTACGACCGCTGGCCGCGCCACGCCTTCCGCATTTTGCTTTTTGATCCCGCGCGCACGCAGGCTCAGTACGAAACGCTCGAGCTTCAGGAAGACCCAGGATTCGCCGGCGGTTCCTTCCAGGTGAAAACATCCGCCGCTCACGATGCCGAGCTTGTTCGCGTGCAGGAATTGTCCTGGCTCGCCAAGGATGGCGGCCCCGCTCCACGCCTCTCGCTCACCAAGCGTTTTTCGTTCGGTCCCGCGCCGGGCGGTTGTGAAGTCGCTTGCGAGATCGGCTTGAAGCTCAAGGAGCCTCTCGCCAAGCCCCTCGCCGTCGGCATCGAGTCGGTCATCAATCTTCTCGCGCCTTCGGAGCCTGATCGTTTTA
The DNA here is from genome assembly GCA_043758915.1 of Acidobacteriota bacterium. Classification (GTDB taxonomy): domain Bacteria; phylum Acidobacteriota; class Terriglobia; order Acidiferrales; family UBA7541; genus Acidiferrum. The sequence continues at coordinate 4,025 of JAYVMO010000063.1, forward strand.
TCGAGACGCCCACTGGCCATGAAAATCTTCGCTTCAGCGGCGTGCTGCCTGGCCCGCTTCTCCGCATGGAAGATGGCTGGCAGCGCATCCGCGTTGCCCTGCACGCGCCCGCCGCGCAGGAATTCTGGGTTGCCCCTATTGAAACTGTTTCGGAGTCGGAGGAAGGTTTCGAACGCGTCTACCAGGGTTCGCAAATTCTCGCCGTCTGGCGTCCCAGCCTCACCACGCAAAAATCCTGGTCCGCTCGCCTCGTCTGGCGCATCGAAGCCTTTTAAGCTCACCACAAGCGATTGCGTGTTAGTATGCCCGAACCTAATTCAAAAGATCATTCTAAAAATGAGTTAGACAAGATCGAGCGAACCTCATGAATTCGACTATTCACCTTTCGTTTCGCTACTCGCAGAGGGATTTCGTGCAAGCGATGCGTACTCATCATGCTTCGCGTCTTCGACTCCGGTTCGACATCGTCATGGTTGTGGTGCTTGGAGCACTTGCTGCTTACAATTGGCGTTCCCCGAGC
>JAYVMO010000064.1:0-11181 GCA_043758915.1 Acidobacteriota bacterium
TCTTTTGATTCTATTTCTCCCTAGCTATCGCTTCCCCGTCGCACGTCGCCGACTTGCTTTTCACCGCCCCCCTCCAGCGTTTGTCGGCGAATTCCAGTAGCACAGGCTTCCGCCTGTGCTCATCACGCCCGGCGCGCTCAGCGATGCGGCGCGAACGCCCTCGCCAGTTGCACCGTTCCGCGCACAAGTTCCGTCCGCACACCCAACCGCTGCCCGCCCGCACTTTCAAAACTCCTCCGCGAAGCAGCCGTAGCCGGCCGCATCATCACAAATGCCGCGCGCAGCAACACCCAGTCCAATGCCACCGCAGCCGCCGCGGCAAACATCGTGGCCATCACCAGCGTGACAAAGTGAATCATGGCAATCATGGCGTCCCTCTCTGTCGTGCAAGCAAAGGAATGGCACTCCACTCGCCAAGCCTTAACTAATTGAAATTTAGAGACTTATCTAAATCGGCGGGACAAGAAAACCGTGTTGTGCAAGACACGTTGTGGGCCAAGGTATGCGGTGCACACTCTCTCCGCGCTGTCCCAAACTCCACCTCTCTCACCGCGTTCTCGGCAGCCGTGTGCTACGCTAAACGAGAGAACCGCAATGAATCCTGGAACAGGTCTGCGCATCGGTCGAATTCTTGGAATACCCATCTATCTCCACGCAAGCTGGGTGTTCATCTTCGTCCTGGTCACCTATTCGCTGAAAGTAAATTTCACCGAGCTGCACCCCTCCTGGGGCCTCAAGGAACAGTGGGCCGTGGGAATCCTGACCAGCCTGCTGTTCTTCGCCTCGGTTCTCTTTCACGAGCTGTCCCACAGCGTTGTCGCGCAGCACTACAAAATTCGCGTCGTCTCCATCACCCTCTTCATTTTCGGAGGCGTTGCGCGCATCGCCCGCGATCCCTCCAAGGCCATCCAGGAATTCAACATCGCCGTGGCCGGCCCGCTGGCCAGCTTTTTTCTCTATGGCGTATTTTTCGCCCTCACGCGGATTTTTCCGGGCAGCGAAATCCTCGGCGCCCTCGCGGGCTGGCTTGCTTACATCAATTTACGGCTGGCGGTCTTCAACTTGATACCGGGCTTTCCGCTGGACGGCGGCAGGATTTTCCGCGCCATCGTTTGGCACTATACGAAAGATTATCCGAAGGCCACGCGCATAGCGGGCGCCAGCGGAAAACTCGTGGCATACGGAATCATGCTCTACGGTGCGTCGCTGGCGCTAAAAGGAGATTGGGCATCCGGCGCCTGGCTGGCATTTATCGGCTGGTTCCTCCTGGACGCCGCCCGCGAAAGCGTCGCCCAAGTCGCCGTCCAGGAAACGCTCGCCGGCCTGCGTGCCGCCGACGTCATGAGCCATGAAGTGCCTACCGTGCCCCGCGACATGTCGCTGGAAGAATACGGTGCCGAGGTGTTGCGCACCGGCCGCCGCTGCCATCTCGTCGTTACCGGCGACCGCCTCGTCGGCATGATGAACGTTCACACCCTCAACGCCGTCCCGCGCGGCGAATGGGCGCACAATTCCGTGCAAGCCGCGATGATCGCGCGAGAGCGCATCCTCTGGGCCTCGCCGGACGAGCCGCTCCTCACTCTCCTCCAGCGCCTGCTGGCCGCCGACGTCAACCAGATGCCCGTGCTCAGTGGCTCGACAGAAGACAGCCCGCAGATCATCGGCATGGTCACGCGCGATTCCATTCTGCGCGTCATGCAAACCCGCTCCGAGCTGGGCTCGCCCTCCCCCAGTCAATAAGCCGCGAAATTGTAGGGGCGCAGCATGCGGCGCCCCTACTGGGCAACCAGCGCATATTTTGCAGGTTTTTTGCTGGGCGCTGATGGATGCCACTGCGCTGCTTCTTAGATCGACTACCCGGGGAAAATTCTAATCCGCCACAACGCTTTGTCCACGCGCGGCCCCAATCTTTGCTCCCGCCGCCCCGCGCCGCAGTCCCGAAGGTGGCCCGGGGGGAAATTTGGGCTGCGCCTCGCCGCTCATGCTTTGATGCTAAGCGCGCAGCCCCATGCCGTCAACGCGCCATCGTGCAGCACTTCTCAACCCTCGTGCGCTCGCAGCGCGCGAATGCGGAACGCAGCTCGCCGATAACTCACCGCGACGCTGGCGAATCCCGCCGCTTGGAGCCGCGTGGAAGCCGCGGCTGGAGAAACTGGCACGAACGTGCTCTGTACATGCATTACACGATTTAGCCAACTGTCAGGAATTTCGAAGGCCAGAAAAACGCCGCCCGGCCGCAGCACTCTCCGCACTTCCGCAAACGCGCGATCCTGCATCTCTTTCGATGGGAGGTGATGGAGAACCAGCACAGCGATCGCCGAGGAAAACGTGTTGTCGGGAAATGGCAGCGTTGCTGCATCTCCCTGAAGAACCTGAGCACTCTCCCCGCCAGCCCGTGCGCGCAACCCCGCCGCGAAGGCGTGGTCATATTCCAGGCTGGTGACGCGGCTGGCAAGCCTCCGCAGCTCAGCCGTCGCCGCTCCCGGCCCTGCTCCAAGCTCCAGCACGTGGTCACCCAACTCCGAACCGGCCACAATCCACGGCAACAATTGTTTCCGCGTCATGTAGCGCCAGAACGCCGAGGCGCAAAACCAATTTTCAAAGCGGTTCATAATCCTGCCGGAAAATACAAAGAAACTTACTCTAGCGCGAGACGCGGGCTTTTGCACCACCGCCAATCCTCGCGCCAAATCATCGCCCCCAGCAATGCAGACTGCCCCCTGCGACGCATCTCGACAGCCTGTTCCGCGAAGGAAAGTTCGTGGAAAAGTTAGTGAAGAAGGTTGCCGATGCGGCGAAGAGAAGAAGCGAACTGATCGGCGTTGTAATTCGAGGGCATCTCGAACTGTTTGAAAAGCTCATTGATCGCGCCGCGCACTTCCGCGGCGTTGGCCGGCTTGGCCGCGCGGCTATAAGCGATGTACAGCGAATCCAGCGCCATGGCTGCCTGTTCGGCGGCGCGCTCATCGGCAACCGCGATGTCGTCCGCGTTTTCCGTAATCCGCTGCATCATGCGCAGCGCGATCGCCTGATCGTACTGCATGGTGGAAAGCCGCTCGGCAATGTGCATCGCCAGCGGTTCCGCCGCGGATGCCGCCGCCACCACCGTGTTGCGATCCGGATTCAGCCGGCTCATCTCCGTGGAAACGGTCATCAAATGCTTGTCCAACTCCTGCGCCGATGCCGAATCCACTTGTTTGGCCAGCAAACGAAACACCGCGTACCGCGAGCTATTCCACCCCGGGTTGCCCGGCCGGCGCCCCACGTACGCGCGCTCCTGACGCCAGCTCTCCAGCGCCGGCCCCAGCGAGTGGTGGCATGAGAAGCAGGACAACTCCGAGTATTCCGGCCAGATGTCCTTCTTCGCCCGCCACGTCAGCCTCTTCATGGCCGCGCTCAGTTGCACCGCCTGTCCCGTGCTCCAGTCGCGCACGCCGACCCACGCACCGTCTTCGTCGGGCTTGCCCGCCGGCACCTCGCGCGGCACCTTCCAGTGCCGCGGCATCACCGCCGAAAACGAATCCAGCTCGAAGTAAAGGTCCGGATGCCCCGCGGCAATCATCTCGTGATCCACGAACTTTTCTTCGGTCCCGAGATGGCATTCCAGGCACTTCTGCGTGCGCACGATGACGTTGCGCGTGTCCACCATGTGCAGGTGATTCACCGAGTCTTCGTGCTTCCACTTCGTCTCCGTGTGCGGGCCAAGCCAAGCCGAAGACGCCCCATGGCAGTTCTCGCAGGTGACGCCCTCATTGATTTCGAATGCCCGAGCGCGCTGCTCCGCCGTCGTGTACAGCGCGTGGCACATCAGGCACTTCGGGGCATCCTTCGATTCTTCTTTCAGTTTCAGGATCTGCCCGATGCGCACACCCAGCTTGCCCGTCAGCACATCGTACGCGCGGCTGTGCTTATCCTTAACGATCCAGGTGGAATATTCGTTTTGAAGGATGCGGCTGCCCGCCACCGGCTTGACGCTGCCGTGGCAGCTGGTCGCTGAGCAGGATCCCGGCCCCTCGTAAAGAGAAACCGTGTCTTTCACGTCTGCCGCAGCCGGCGAAGACACCGGCGTTCCCTTCGCCTTGCCTGCTCCTCCCGATTGCCTGTCCGCAGGGACCGCCCACACCACCATGGCAGGCAGAAGCATGGCGCACAAAGCCAAGCGCAGGATGGCAAGATTTGGGACCATGCGCATTCGGGGTGCCTTCAGAATCCCCTCGCTTATATCTTTGCCGCTTCCATATGTCAACCGCCTTGGGCCATTTTTCACCCTTATCCAAATAGCCGCACACCTCTATTTACAGACGGCCCTTCTGTAAGTAGTATGCAGGGGAATCTGTACCCCATTCTGCCCCGCGCGGAGCAGCACTTCACCGCCCGGCGCTTTTCACGCGAGACGCGACGCCGTGATCTTCGACGACCTGCGAGCCATCCAGCTGCGCCACGGGTTCCTCCCAAGGGCGGAGCTGGAAGCCCTTTCTCAGCGCGTGCAAACGCCGCTCTACCAGATTCACAGCGTCGCCAGCTTCTATCCCCATTTCCATCTCGCTCCTCCTCCCAAGGCGGAGATCCGCGTCTGCGCCGACATGAGTTGCCATCTCAACGGCGCTTGCGAACTGCGCGCCGATCTCGAGCGCCGCTTTTCTTCCTCCGGCCCCCAGGAAGTCCAAGTTCGCGACGTCTCCTGCCTCGGCCGCTGCGATCAAGCCCTCGCCGTTTCCATCAACGACCACATTTTCACCAACGTCACCGCCCCTCATGCCGAACAGATCGCCCGCGCCGCCATGCGTGGCGAACCCATCCACGAGCCGCACCCCGAGCAGCCCCGCGTCCAGTGCGCCTCCGACCCCTACGGCGACGGCGAAAAATACGGCGTGATGCGCAATCTCGCCCAATCCAAAGCCTGGGACGACGTGCTCGTCCAGCTCAAAACCGCCGACCTCCGCGGCATGGGCGGCGCCGGTTTTATGACCGGCCTCAAGTGGGATCTTGTCCGCCAGCAGCCCGGCCATGAAAAATACGTCGTCTGCAACGCCGATGAGAGCGAACCCGGCACCATCAAAGACCGCTTCATCATGACTCATCTCCCCCACCTGGTCATCGAAGGCATGATCATCGCCGGAATGGTCACTGGCGCGAAAAAAGGCATTCTCTACATCCGCCACGAATATCATCTCCAGGAAGAAATTCTCGGCGAAGAGCTTCGCCGCTGCTATCGCATGGGCCTGCTCGGAAAAGGAATCCTCGGAACCAGCATCGATTTCGACTTGGAAATCTTCGTCAGCCCTGGCGGCTACATCTGCGGCGAAGAAAGCGCGCTCATCGAGGCCATCGAAGGCCGTCGCGCCGAGCCGCGCAATAAGCCCCCGTTCCCCGTGACAGCCGGTCTCTGGCAAAAGCCCACCGCCCTGAACAACGTCGAGACCTTCGCCAACGTTCCACAAATTCTTCATCACGGCGTCGAGTGGTTCAAAGCCCAGGGCCGCGGCGGCTCCCGCGGCTTGAAATTCGTCGGCATCAGCGGCCACATCGCCAACCCCGGCATCTATGAAATCCCCATGGGCATCCCCATGAGCGATGTCATTTATAAGTACGCCGGCGGCATTCCCCGTGGCCGTCAGCTCAAAGCCTTCGCCCCTTCGGGTCCCTCCTCCGGCTATCTGCCCGCCTCCATGGCCGATATTCGCCTCGATTTCAAGGTTCTCGCCGATGCCGGCTCCATGCTCGGCTCCGGAGCTATCGTCATCTGCGACGACTCCACCTGCATGCTGGACATGGCCCTCAACGCCGTGCGCTTCTACCGCAACGAATCCTGTGGCAAGTGTGTTCCTTGCCGCGTCGGCTCCCAAAAAATGGTCGATCTCCTGGTGCGCTGGACGCAGGGCGGCCTCTCCGAACCGCAATATCGCGCCGATTTTGCGCTCCTCGATGAACTTTCGCAGGCCATGAGCCTCGCCTCCATCTGCGGCCTCGGCCAGATCGTGCCCGCGCCCATTCAGTCCGTGCTCAAATATTTTCGCGCCGAAGTCGACGCCCATGTGCTAAAAGGCGTGTGCCCCAGCGGCATTTGCTTCACCGCCGCTTCGCGCGCCGGCGAAGCGCAGCGCGTGGGAATTCGGCCGTAGGGTCAGTTTTGCTGTAAGGAATCGGAAAGAAGGCTTGTGAGCACTGCAACAACACCTCCGGGAATGGTCGACCTCACCATCGACGGCAAACCCGTCCGCGTTCCAGAGGGCACCAGCGTCTTCGATGCCGCGCGCATGAACGGCATCTCCATTCCCACCCTTTGCCACCTTCAGAACGAAACTCCCGTCGGCGTCTGCCGCCTGTGCGTCGTGGACGTCGCCAAGGCCCGCGTTCCCGCGGCCTCTTGCGTTCGCCCCGTCGACCCGGGCATGCAGGTCACCACCAATTCCGAAAGAATTCTCCAATCCCGCAAGACCATCCTTGAACTTTTGATGTCCGATCACCCCACGCCGTGCGCCCGCCAGCAACACTCCGGCGATTGCGAGCTGGAAACCTTGGCCAAGGCCGCCGGCGTCACGGAGCCGCGCTTCGCCAAACGCACCGTAGCGCGCGGCAAGGACGATTCCAATCTCGCCATCGCCGTCGATCACGATGCGTGCATCCTCTGCGACCGTTGCATCCGCGGCTGCGACGAAATCAAAAACAATTTTGTCCTCGGCCGCATGGGCAAGGGCTACGCCACGGGCATCGCCTTCGATCTCAATTCCCCCATGGGCGAATCCACCTGCATCTCCTGCGGCGAATGCATGGTTTCCTGTCCCACCGGCGCGCTCACCAATCGCGGCGTCGTCGGCACTTCCATCGCCACCAGCCCGGAAGCCCGAGTGCTCGATCCCGAAGAGCTCTTGCAGTTGCCCGTCTTCAAAGGCGTGTCCGGCACTTTCCTCGAGCTCAATCGCGGCGCCATCGTCAAGCGCCGCTACAAAAAGGGCGAGATCATTTGCCGCGAAGGCGATTTTGGCGCCACCGCCTTCTACATTCTCGAAGGCCAAGCTCTGGTCTCCATCTCCTCTCCCATCGCCCACGTAAAAACACAAGGCGGCTCGCAAGGCTTTTTCAAGCGCCTCACCAGCTCCCTGGTCGGCCGCACTGAACACCCCCGCGACGGCGAAACCCGCGACAAGACCATCCCCATCGACGCCTCCGTCGACCTCTCCTACGGGAATCCCGTCGCTGAATTTGGCCCCGGCGACCTCTTCGGCGAAATGACCTGCATGAATTTTTATCCGCGCTCCGCCACCGTCCGCGCGGAATCCGATGTCGTGGCGTTCGAGATGCTCCGCAACGTTCTCGACATCATGATGAAGAACAAATCCTTCCGCTCGCAGGTTGACCAGAACTATCGCAAGCGCGCTCTCGAGAACCACCTTCGCGGCGTCCCCATGTTCTCCGATCTCTCCCCGGACTTCATCGAGCACCTCAAGGAGAGCGTCGAACTCCAGCGCTTTGGCCCCGGCCAGATCGTCGCGCGCCAGGGCGATCCCGCCGACAGCTTCTATCTCGTGCGCATCGGCTTCGTCAAAATTTCCGAAAGTTATCCCGGCGGCGAGCTGGTCCTCAATTACCTCTCTCGCGGCGACTACTTTGGTGAAATCGGCCTGCTCGGCGGCGGCGTGCGCACCGCCACTTGCACCGCGCTCGACCACGTCGAACTGGTGCGCATCTCCGGCGATGATTTCCGCCAGATGATCGACCGCTTCCCCACCGTCCGCCAGGGACTCCAGGCCGTCGCTACCGAACGCCTGGCGCAAAACCACCAGCGCATGGCCACCGTCGAAAGCGTGCCCATCGATCAATTCCTCTCCCAGGGCTTGATGGAAGCGCAAAGCCTCCTTATTCTCGATTTGCAGAAGTGCACTCGCTGCGATGCCTGCGTCAACGCCTGTGCCGATGCCCACGACGGCGTCACCCGCCTGATCCGCGACGGCTTGCGCTTCGACAACTTTCTCGTGGCCACTTCCTGCCGCCAGTGCCGCGATCCTCTTTGCATGGTCGGCTGCCCCGTCGGCTCTATCCGCCGCCGCAATTCGCTCGAAGTCATCATCGAAGACTGGTGCATCGGCTGCGGCCTCTGCGCGCGCAATTGCCCCTACGGCAACATCAATCTTCATCCCTTCGAAGTTATCGCCGACGACCCCGAGCACGCCGGACGCACGAAAGCCGTCGTCAAGCAGAAGGCCACCTCGTGCGATCTGTGTACCAATTTGGAAGAGCCGAGTTGCGTTTACGCGTGCCCGCACGATGCCGCGCACCGCGTCGATCCAAAAACATTTTTCTTGGAAGTGCTCGGCCAGGGCTTTACGAAATGATCCTCTGAGGTCTTGCATCTTGCGGATGGACGAAACACAACGCGGTTGGGCGCTCGCCTCGCTCGCCATTCTGGCGGCCTCCGCCGTCGTCTACGTGCTCTATGCGCTCACTGACCCGCGCGGCCCCCGCGGTGGCAGCACCATCGGCCTCCTCTTCGGAATCCTCGGTTTCGGCTTCATGATTTTTGCCGCGCTCCTCGGCGCGCGCAAGCGCGTCCCTATCTGGCGCATCGGCCGCGCGCAAGCCTGGATGCGCGGACATCTCTGGCTCGGCCTGCTCAGCCTGCCCATCATCCTCTTTCACGGCGGCTTCCGCTTTGGCGGCACGCTTACGCGCGTGCTCATGTGGATGCTCATCGTCACCGTGGTCAGCGGCGTTTTCGGCGCCGTTTTGCAACACTACATCCCGCGCATCATGGCTTCGGACGTTCCGCTCGAAACCATCTACGCCGAAATCGGCAATGTGCGCAGTCTCCTGCGCGAGGAAGCCGATCGTGCCGTCGAAGCGCTTCTCGGCCCGCTCGGTCTCCCCAAATTCTCGCAGGACGAAGGCCAGCGCGCCGGTGGCTTTACCGCCGTTCGCGCCGTTTCCAATATGGTCGTCGGCAGAAGCGCTGGCGCAGCCGTTGCCGCCGCGCCGGAAATTTTGCTCCTCGCTCATGAAGAGGGCGCCCTGCTGCGCCACTTCTATCTCGAGGAAATGCGCCCCTTTCTCGAACATCCTAAGGCGCGCGGATCGCGGCTCACCGATACGGACAAATCCCGTAGCGTTTTTTCCGGCTTGCGCACGCTGCTTCCGGCCGTGGCCCATGCCGCCATCGACGATTTGCAGGATATTTGTGACGAAGCTCGCCAGCTCGAGCGCCAGGCGCGCATGCATCACTGGCTGCACACCTGGCTGCTCGTGCACATCCCGCTGTCACTGGCGCTCATTCTTCTAGGCGCGGTGCACGCGGTGATGGCCTTGCGGTATTAGGTAGCGCCGGCTTCTGGCCGGCGGTTTTTCTCTGGTTTTTGCAGTTCCCCGGCAAGACGCCGGCACAAAAAGAGGTTTAGCAACAAACGTGGCACGCACTCGCACAACCAAGAAGCTCGCCCAGCGCATCGACCTCAACTATTTTAAGAGGCCGTCGCCCTTCAAGCGCGCCCGATTCTGGCTATGCGCCTTGCTGCCTCTGCTCGCCATTTCCTGGATTGCCTGGCACGCCTTCGCCAAGGACAATCGCGTCTATTCCAGCGGCCGCATGAGCCGCGCCCATGCCGTGCTCGAAAAAGATTGCGCCACCTGCCACCTCCAGCAAGCCAGTGCGTTTTCCGCCAAGGCCGTGGACAGCTCCTGCCTTTCATGCCACGACGGCCCGGTCCACCACGCCAACCAGGTAAAAACACTCGATTGCGCCATGTGCCACACCGAGCACCGCGGCCGCATCGACATCAGCGCCGTCCGCATCCAAACCTGCGCCGAATGCCACTCCGATTTGAAAACCAACTCGGGCATGCCCCAATACCAGGCGCACATCAACAGCTTCGAGGACGGCCACCCGCAATTCGCCGCGCTCCGCGATAATCCGCGCGATCCCGGCACCGTCAAGCTAAATCATTATGTGCATATGCAACCCATCCGCCGCACCGAGAATGGACCTAAAGTCCAGCTCGAATGCGGCGATTGCCACCGCCAGGCGGGCGTGAAGGTGCAGTGGAATTATGCCGATCCCAAGTATGTCGCCGCCAAAACTAGCTACACCGAAGAAGGCGAACTGCTCCCTGTAAAAACGCAGACGCTGCCTCCTCACAACCCCATGACCGGCCGCGAACTTATGGCCCCCGTGAAATACGCCACTGCCTGCGCGTCCTGCCACAATCTCAAGTTTGCCGATCACCTTGACGACGGCGCGCCGCACGATAAACCCGAAGTCATTCACGTGTTTGTCGTGAAAAAATTTCAAGGCTACATTGCCGCGCATCCCGCCGAGCTTCGCGAAATGCGCGATCCCGGCCGCGATTTGACCGGCAAGCCCATCTCCCCGAGAGTGCAACTCCTGACGCCCGCGCAGTGGGTTGCCGAGCACACTGCCGTCGCCGAAGAGCTTCTCTGGAAAAAATGCAGCTTTTGCCACTCGGTATCCAACTTCGCGCTGGGCGATGTCAGCATCGGCCGCTGGTCCGGCCCAGTTCCGCAAGGTCAGGGTGCCGGCTCCGCGCAAGCCGTCGCTCCGGGAATCAGGATCAATTTCCTCCCGAAGACCGCCGTTTCCGGGGCGGCCATCAATGTCTTTCCAGAAATCGCTTCATCGAAAACCACTGCGCGCTGGATGCCGCATTCGAAATTCGATCACGACGCGCATCGCGGTTTCACTTGCGGGAGTTGCCACGAAAAAGCGCTCACCAGCAAGGATAGCTTCGACGTTCTGCTGCCCGGCATCGCCACCTGCCAAAAGTGCCACGCCCCCGGCCCCGAGCACGCCGAATCCCGCTGCTTCGAATGCCACACCTACCACGACTGGTCCCAGCGCAAGGAAGTCACGCCAAAGTTCACGCTCCCGTCCCTCCGCGCCGGCGGCCTCTAACACGTTCTCCCGTCACTTACTCCAAGTGTCCCGTCCCACAAGGTTCGATGCATATTCTCCAACGGTTCTTCGGACTCTGTGCCCTCTGTGTCTCTGTGTCCTCTGTGTAAATTCCTTCTTTCAACGTTTCTCCGTCTTCAGACCGCCCCCTTTTGCCTCAGAACACCATACAGCCCCCCGTAACTGTTGTAGCAACGTGATTCTGTCACCCTAACGGCAACGTGAAAATGTCACCCCCCTGGGGGTATGGTGTGTTCGAGGCGGGTATCGCCGTAGTAGAG
>JAYVMO010000065.1:0-7175 GCA_043758915.1 Acidobacteriota bacterium
ACAAAATTGGGATCGCCGGCGAAATTGCGGAAGTCTGGGGTGGAAGGATTTTGTGAGCGTGCAGAGGATTTTCTGATGGCACGGGGGCGAGGCGGATTCTTGGCAAGCTTAACGGGCATCTAGGAAACGACTCCGAGAGGAGAGGAAGAGAGGAAGAGAGGGGGAAAAGCGCATTGATGGAGGAAAAGCTTGACAAGGCGGAAGGGCGGGCATCAATATACTGCACACAATTGCGATTATCGCACATCGTCGGCGGATGTGCTGCAGATTTTGAGGACGTGGCATCGCATTCTTTTTGCATTCATTTCCGGGGTGGGAGGAGCTACACATGAAATCTCGTCTGGGGATTGTTTTTCTTTCCTCGTTGTTAGTTCTCCTGTGTTTTGCACATCCGGGGCGGGCACAAGTTACCGCGCAAGCGCAGTTGAACGGGTCCATCCATGACCAAAGCGGTGGAGTGGTGGCCAAGGCGACAGTCACGCTGCGGGATGTGAACACCAACCATGTGTACACCGGGACGTCCGATCAAGACGGCTATTACATTTTTACGAACTTGCCGCCGGCAAGGTATGAGCTGACGGTCGAATACACGGGGTTCGCGAAGTATACGAGGACCGGAGTTCAATTGTCCGTGGGACAGATCGCCACGCTGGACGTGGTTTTGCAGGTGGCGTCGGCTGACGAGAAGGTGGTTGTCGATACGACAGCACCGGTCATCGAAACCACGCGCACGGAAGTCAGCCAGGTGGTAAACGCGGAACAGATCCAGTCGCTGCCGATCAGCGGAAGGTTGTTCACGGACTTCGCGCTGCTGACGCCTGGAGTGACAACCGGGCGCATCAGCCTACAATCCACGTTCACGGACCCGGCGACCACGCGCATCTCTTTTGGGGGCCAGCGCGACTTGAGCAACAACGTAACCGTGGACGGCGCGGACAATATCAATACCGCGACCGGATCGCAGCGCGCCACGCCTTCGCAGGAAGCGGTGAGCGAATTCCGCGTGGTGAACAGTAACTTCGGGGCCGATTATGGAAGGTCGCTCGGCGGCATCGTGAACATCGTGACCAAATCCGGGACGAATAATCTGCATGGATCCATTTATGATTATCTGCAAAACAACTCGACGAATGCGCGGAGCATTCTCACGCAGCCGGGATTTAACGTGCTGCGGCAGAACCAGTTCGGCGCGACCCTCGGCGGCCCACTTCGCAAGGACAAGACCTTTTTCTTCGCGAACTACGAAGGGCAGCGCCGCGCTGAATCGCCGACGTATCCGGCGCTCCTTGTCGATAACCTGGCAGACATCAATACCCTGAAGGTAAGCCTGGGCATTGCGCCGGAAAATCTGAATATCCTGAAAATTGCGAATGTCGACAACGGCTTCATCAAAATCGACCACCAGTTGAACGAGAAGAACCGGCTATCCGCACGTTACTTAATCCAGGATGCCCGGGATTTGAATTTGCTGGTGGGCCAGACTTTGGATGGCGGCGGCATCGGGGCGCCGAGCAGCGGCCGCAACGGACTTCTTCGAGACCAGGCGCTGGTCGGCACGTTGAACACGCAGCTCAAGGACACGCTGGTCAATACCGCATTGGTGCAGTGGGCGCGCCGCAACTACGGATTCCCCGCCGTTACCGGCCAACCGAACCTGGATATTCCCAACCAGTTGCTGTTCGGCCACAATTTCGGCGCTTTCGACCGCTACAATGAAACGCGACTACAGTTTTCCGATACGCTTTCCTGGGTCAAGGGGCGGCATTTCGCCAAGTTCGGATTCGATTCGAATTACATCCGCAACTTCGTGATCTGGCCCGGGTTCACGCCATCGCGCGACATTTTCCCCAGCTTGCCGGACTTGCTGGTCTCCAGCCCGGCAAATTGGGGCAAGACGCCCTGCCCCGCGCCGCTTCCGGCCTTCTTGCCGGCGCCTTGCATTGCAGCGTTCTTTTGGGGCGCGCCGATCGGCAGCGGGCCGATTCCGCTAAATCCAATCGAGAGTTTGCCGGTGACCAGCGATCCGAATGCGAATTGGCAGAACGCCTATCAGCCTTCGCTGGCTCAGGATTTCTTCGTGCATCTGAATCACAGCTACTGGGGGTTCTTCGCGGAGGATCAATGGCGCGTAACGCCCAAGCTGACGCTGAATTACGGCATGCGCTACGATTTCGAAACCGGACTAGGTTTCTTCATCAACGGAGACCATCGGGGATTCCAGCCGCGCGTAGGATTGGCATATTCGCCAGACGCCAAGACGGTGATCCGCGCGGGGTACGGAATTTTCCAAGATCGCTACAGCCTTTCGTTCTTTTTTGTTCCCGCGCCGCAGCGGCAGCCAGCGATCACCGGATTGCCGTTTGCCAACAATCAGAACACCGGGACGTATATCCTGAGCAGCGCTTTCCTGGGAGCCTGCCCGCCGCCGGGGTTTGGGCCGCCATGCCCCTCCGGGACCGTACCGTTCACCACTATCGATTCGCTATTTGAAAATTTCATCACACAAGGGATGTTTCCGCAGAACCAGCCGTATTATCAGGGCGGAACTTCAGTGGATCGAAACTTGAAGGCGCCGTACTCCGAGCAAGCCAGCTTGGAAATCGACCGTCAATTGGGAGCCGGGCTTTCGGCCAGCGTAGGGTATCTGTTCGTTGCCGGCCACAAGCTGGTGCGGCCCATCGATCTTAACGTCGCCCCACCGGTCGGCGCCATCCCGGGCACCAACAAAGATGTGTACAACTTCGCCATACCTGATCCCAACATTCCCGCTCCTCCCGGAGGATCGAACGGAACCGGCGGAATTTTCTACTACACGGACTCCAGCGGCAATTCCGTTTATCATGGCTTGACGCTGCAAGTGACGGAGAATGCCGGGAAGTATTTGCGCTTTAACGCGAACTACACGCTTTCGAAAACGTTGGATGACGGCACGTTCGTGACTTTCGTAAGCACGCCGCAATCGAATGCGCAAAGGAGCCTCGAGCGGGCGCTTTCCAATCAGAATGCCCGGCATCGTTTCGTGGCCAACTTCTCGGCTACCGCGCCGGAGCACTCCTTCGCGCGCTATTTCGAGCTCAGCAGCATCGTGACCATCCAATCGCCTCGCGCGTTCACCATGTTCGCCGGATTCGACGCCAACAGCGACGGCAATCCGGTGAATGACCGCGTGGGAGAAGCGGCGCGCAATACTTACTTTGGCGATCCGCTACGCACGGTGGACGTGCGCTTGTCGCGGATGCTGCATCTTGGAGAAAAATACCGCATGCAGTTGTCGGTGGACAGTTTCAACCTGTTGAACCGCGCCAATGTGGATGAAGTGTCGTCCGTTTATGGCGCGCCGGTGTTTCTCGGCGCCGTACCCAAGCATTATAAGGATGGCGTCACGTCGCCGGCCAATCCGGCATTCGGCTCGCCAAGAACGGTATTTAATCCGAGGCAATTGCAGTTTGCGGCGAAGCTGATTTTCTGACACGGCACAACTGAAGTTTTCTTCAACGGCCCCGCGTGACACCTAAAGGGTGGACGCGGGGCTGTTCTTTTGTGGACGGCTCAAATCCAATTTTAGGCGGATGGGGAGGCGGAAAAGAAGAAAGAAGAGAGGGCTAAACGCAGAAGCGCAGAGAAGAGGAAGGAAAGAGAAGAACGAAGATAAGAGCGGAACGAAGAAAAGCGGGAGCAGAGCTCCGGCACTCCAAATTAGGAGATGCGGAGGCGGCGTTCGAGGAGGGAGAGGAGGAAGTCGGCGAGGAGGGCTAGGAGGGCGGCGGGGATGGCGCCGGCGAGGATTAGGGAGTCGCTGACGAGGGCGACGCCGCGGAAAATAAAGGTGCCGAGGCCGCCTGCACCGATGGCGGCGGCGATGGTGGCGACGCCGATGGTGATGACGGTGGCGGTGCGAATGCCGGCGAGGATGAAGGCAAGCGCGAGAGGAAGGCGAACGCGCAGGAGGGTTTGCGCGGGGGTCATGCCCATGGCTTCGGCGGCTTCAAGAACGGCGGGGTCGATGCCGGTGAGACCGACGAAGGTATTGCGCAGGATGGGGAGAAGCGCGTAGAGCACCAGAGCGACGATGGCGGTGCGCTTGCCGATGCCGCCGATAAACGGGATGGGGATGAGGAAACCAAATAGGGCCAGGCTGGGGATGGTTTGAAAGATGCTGGCGACGCCGAGGGCGATGGTGCGAAGCGCGGGACGCTGAACGATGAACATGCCGAGCGGAACGGCGATGAAGATGGCGATGGTCATGGCGATGAGGACGAGTGTGAGGTGCTCAAGCGTGGCGCTGAGGATTTCGGCGCGATGGCTGAGGAAGAAGGACCAAGGCGTCATGCGAAGGCTCCCGGCGGAAAGTCGCTCGCAGGCGTACCTGGTGCAATGGCTAAGGATGCAGCGAAGGCTTGCACTTCAGGATGAGCGATGCGGAGAAATTCGCGTGGCGGAGCGGAAGCAACGATGCGGCCCGACTGGAGCAAGATGATGCGGGAGGCGAGGAGGAGAGCTTCGCGAAGGTCATGGGTAACGAAGACGATGGTTTTGCCGAGACGGCGTGCGAGGGCGCTGAATTCGCGCTGAAGCTCGGCGCGGGTGACGGGGTCGAGAGCGCCGAAAGGCTCATCCATTAAGAGGATGGGAGGGTCGGCGGCGAGGGCACGAGCGACACCCACGCGCTGGCGCTGGCCGCCGGAGAGTTCACGGGGGCGGCGGGCGGAGAATTCAGATGGATCGAGGCCGACAAGTTGAAGCAATTCCTTGACGCGGGCAGCAATACGCGCGGGGTCCCATTTTTCGAGCGCGGGGACCAGGCCGACGTTGTCGGCCACCGTGAAATGAGGAAAAAGTCCCGCTTCCTGAATAACGTAGCCGATGCGGCGGCGGAGACGGATGGGATCCCAAGCGGTGGTGGCGCGGCCTTCGACGAGGACTTGCCCGCCGGAGGGGACGAGCATGCGATTGATGAGGCGGAGGAGCGTGGTCTTGCCGCTGCCGCTGCGGCCGAGGAGAACGAGAGTCTGGCCGGCCGAAACGGACAGCGAGACATCAGAAACAAGTTCGCGAATGGGGGAAATCGGCGAGCCCGCGGCGGTTCGATTGACCTGGTAGGTGACGCCGCGGAACTCGATGGCGGTGTCCGGAGGGGCTGTGGGTTTCGTATTCATTTCGATTGACAGGCCAGGTTCGGGGATGGACCATCATACTGGAAATTTTCTCCCAAAATCGCCGAATTTTGGCACATCCTTCGCACGGATTTTGCATCCAACGGAAGGAGGAAACGCCATGGGAGCAGCAGTCAGCGCGGTAAGAATCCGGCACGACCTCCAAACGCGACTCCTCCAGGCACGCTGCCGCACCGATGAATTGTTCGGCATTTTGCGTGAAGAAGCGATTTACGAGCGGCCCATTCCCGAACGCCACCGGCTGATTTTCTATTTGGGACACCTGGAAGCTTTCGATTGGAATTTGCTGGCGGAACGCGCGTTCGGACTGCGACCATTTCAGCGGACATTTGATCACCTGTTTGCATTCGGGATCGACCCCGTTGGCGGAGGCCTGCCTAACGATCAACCAATGGATTGGCCGGAGCGCGGAGAGATTGGGCGCTACAACCGGCGGCTGCGGGATGAACTGGATCGCGCGATCGAGAATGCCCTGGCACGGCCCGCGGAGGGGCATCCCTACCTGGCTAGCATGCTGGAAGTGGCCATCGAGCACCGGCTGATGCATGCGGAGACGCTGGCGTACCTGATGCACCGTCTGCCGAGAGAAAAGAAGGTGCCTGGACCGGTCGAGACCCGGTTGAAAACACAGCGGACCAAATCGGACATGGCGGAGATTCCCGCGGGGCAAGCGACTCTGGGGCTGCAACGAGTGAACGGAGACGAGTTTGGGTGGGACAACGAACTGGAAGAGCATGAAGTGAATGTGGCGGAATTCGTTATGTACACCTGCAACGTGACGAACCAGGAATTTCTGCGCTTCCTTCAGGCGGACGGTTACAAAAACCGCGGCTTGTGGAGCGAGGAGGCTTGGGCGTGGAAAGAGCGAGAAGGGGTCGAGCACCCGGCGTTCTGGAAGCGTGAAGGCAATCTTTGGCTGTATTGCGGAATGTTCGGCGAGATTCAGTTGCCGCTGGACGGGCCGGTTTACGTGAGCCACGCGGAAGCCAGCGCCTACGCGAAATGGCTGGGGCGCAAGCTGCCCAGCGAGGAACAGTTTCATCGCGCGGCGTACGGGACGCCGAATGGCAAGAGCGAGCGGCGCTATCCGTGGGGAGAAGAAGCTCCCAGCGAACGGCACGGAAATTTTGATTTTCATCAGTGGGATCCTTCACCCGTAGGCAGTCATCCGGCAGGGGCGAGCGCGTTCGGCGTGCAAGACCTGGTGGGAAATGGATGGGAATGGACGCGCACGCCCTTCGCCGCATTTCCCGGATTCACATCGATGCCATTCTATCCGGGCTATTCGGCGAATTTCTTCGACGGAAAGCATTACGTGATGAAGGGCGGTTCGCCGCGCACGGCAGCGTGCATGCTGCGGCGATCGTTCCGCAACTGGTTCCAGCCGCACTACCCGTACGTTTATGTAACGTTCCGTTGCGTAGAGGACTAACAACAAAAGCCCATTCCCCCGGAGACCACATGCCGACCTATTCCGTTCCCCTGCGAGACGTGTCTGAATTTGCGGCCGACGTGCGCGAGGGCCTGACGAAAAGTTTGCAAAGAGAGTTACCGTCGAAGTATTTGTACGACGAAGTGGGCTCGGCATTGTTCGAGGCCATTTGCGTGCTGCCGGAATATGGATTGACGCGGGCGGACACGCGGCTGCTACGGAAATATGCGGGAGAAATTGTGGGACGCCTTCCGGGACCGATGCAGGTGGCGGAGCTGGGGAGCGGGACGGGAAAGAAAACGCGGTGGATCCTAGAGGCGCTCTCGAGGCGGCAGAAGACGTATTACTACCCGATTGAGATTTCATCTTCGGCGCTGGCGGCGTGCGAGAAAGAGCTGGGCCAGCTCGAGATGGTGAGTATCGTCGGTTACGAGCAGCCGTATCTGGAGGGCCTGCGAACCGTCGCAGAAAGCCGGGATGGAAAAGATCATCTGCTGGTGCTGTTTCTTGGAAGCACCATCGGGAATTTCGACCGGGATGCGGGAGAGAACTTTCTGCGCGGGGTGCGG
>JAYVMO010000066.1:0-2881 GCA_043758915.1 Acidobacteriota bacterium
CGTCGCGATTCCGGTCATCGTCAAGTTATCGTCAAACTGCCCCGTTTCCGAATAAAGAGTCCGCACCGACCAGCAAATAGTCCCCCGTATCGCGGCCAACCGCACCCCGAACCCTTCGTTGAGGTCACTTACCAAGCTGTCGAAACCGCAGAGACCCCAGGCCAGCCTAGTGCGGTGTCCCGCAAATTCGCTTTAGAAACTGGAACGTTTCTTGCACCGAAATTTGTAGTGCGGGAGTTTGCTTGCGCACTAGCGCAAAGGCAAAACCCGCCGCGAATGATGAACTGAAGTGTCCACGAATGCTTTGCCAGAGAGCGACGGCGGCAAGCCGCCGCTCTCCAAGAGCTACTTTTCTAATTCACGCATTTCCGGAAGGGCGTACTTTTTTGGAGCCATCGAATGCGACCGCCTGGAGCCCAGCATGGTGCCATCGCGACAAAGTTTGCGGGCACCATCAGACATTAGAGAAAGGAAGGCGCTCGCCTTGACATGCGCAGGACCTCGGCCTACACTACGGAGTTTTTAGATGGCCCCGGAAAGCAGACTGAGGGGCGGGACTTTCATGGACAAGAAACGGCTGGAATACTACAAGAAGAAATTAGTGACGCGGCGCGAGGAGCTAATGAAAACCATCGCGCGCACGCAGGAAGAGGGCAGAACCGCGGACGACGATCAGACCGTGGACCTGGCGGACAAGGCGGCGAACTCCTACACGAAGGAGTTCCTCTTTGGCATGACCAACACGGATCGCACCGTCCTGAACATGATCGATGCGGCGCTGAAGCGCATTAGCATCGATGAATACGGCGTGTGCGCGAACTGCCAGGAAGAGATGCAGCAGAAGCGGCTCGACGCGGTGCCGTGGGCCAAGCACTGCATCACCTGCCAGGAAAAAATGGAGCAGGGGTTGTTGTAAGGCAGCAGCGGAACGGCATCCAGCAGGACGCAGCAAAAAATTCGCAGAATTGGCGTTAGGCGCCAAGTAGGGGCACAGCAGGCTGCGCCCCTACTTGCCATTGGCTTTCACGGAAGGACTTCGGTGAGAACCACAAAAGTTTCGTTTTGTTTATTCTTCGCGGGGAGTGCGGGAAAATTTTCGGGCAGGAAAGCTCTCGCGCCCAGGCCTTCCAGATCGAAGATTACTTCAGACTACATTTAATCCTTGCTTATTACAGTAGGTGGAGTAGATTTCAGCCTGCGTGGCGGAACAACCTTCATCGAGGCCGGCATCGCGGCAGGAACGCGCCCCGGCGGGCCATGTTTTGGGGGCCTCGCGGAGCGGTGTGGGCCGCTGGCTGGCGGAAGTCAGCGATGCAGTGGTTAGTGTATTTTTTCCTGCCGGGTGCCGCATTTGCGAAAAGCTACTGACACGGGCGAGCCGCGTGCCGATTTGCGACGAATGTCTGGCGTCCTTCGATCCTATGCCGGAGCGGGCATGCGCGATTTGCGGGCGGCCGCTGGCGGGATTCCCGGGGCAGCCGGAGGAGCGGCTGGTCTGCGCACTTTGCCATGAGAAAACTTACGCCTTTGAACGAGCCCGGAGCTATGCAGTTTACGACGGCGCGCTGGTGCACGCCATCCTGTTGCTGAAATTCGAGCGCATGGAGCCGTTGGGGGAATGGTTTGCAGGGCGGCTGGCGGAAGTGGTGAAGCGAGAAGGGGAAGCACTGGCGGCGGACATGGTGGTCCCAGTACCGCTCCATCGGGACCGCGAGCGGGAGCGCGGGTACAACCAAGCGGACCTGATTGCCCGGCCCCTGGCTAAACGATTGAAACTGCCGCACAAAGCGGTGTTGCTGGTGCGGACGCGACCCCGGCCGGACAAGCAGGTGCTCAGCATGGAAGAGCGCTGGGAGTCGGTGCGTGGCGCATTTGCCACACGTCCGGGCAGCCAAGTTGACAAGCAACGCGTCTTACTGGTAGATGATGTATTGACCACTGGAGCGACGCTTGATGCATGCGCACGGGCGCTGCGCGAGGCGGGTGCCAAATCGGTGATCGGGCTGACGGTAGCCCGGGCCGTTCGCAACCCGATACCAGGCTCCGACGAGTCGTGACCCGAGGGACGCGCGATGAGCTCCAAACGGCCAAAGGCGATCGAACTCCGGGGGCGCTATACCCCTGCAGCGGCTGGCGCGGCGGTGCCCGATTCCGAGGGGCCCGCAGGCAGTAGAACCCACAACCCGATTCCGCTGCGACGTGCATCGCTGATGCAAGAGCCGGTGCTGGTGCTGAACGCGACGTACGAGCCGATCAACGTGACGGCGGTGCGACGCGCCATGGTGCTGTTGCTGAAGGGCGTGGCGCAAGCCGAAGAGCTGCACAACGCGGAAGTGCATTCGGCGGCGCATGCGCACAGAGTGCCGTCCGTCATTCGCTTGCTGGCGTACCGGCACATTCCGCAGCAGAGCCGCGCTCTCTCGCGAAAGAACATTCTGCTGCGCGACCGCAATACCTGCCAGTTCTGCGGCAACGTGTTCGCCAGCTCGGAGCTCACGCTGGACCACGTAATGCCGCGTTCCCGAGGGGGGCGGTCTTCGTGGGAAAATCTGGTGGCCTGCTGCTACCGCTGCAACAACAGCAAAGGCGACCGCACGCCGGAAGAAGCGGGGCTGAAGCTGGCGCGCCGCCCGCGGCCGTTCACGCTGCATACCTCGCGGCAACTGATGCGGCTCATCGGACACCGGGACGAGCGGTGGCGTAAGTACCTGTTTTATTAATCGGTTTCCTGCGCCAGAAAGATTTCACGAAAAATTTCTTGCGATCGGGAAACCTTTTTCGTTCCCGTGCATCTAACTTATCAAAATCACTTCAAGAACACACCCCGGGAGGCGGTTAGGGCAACCCCCTAGCCGCTTCTCTTCCTTTTAAGGCCAATTTT
>JAYVMO010000067.1:0-2894 GCA_043758915.1 Acidobacteriota bacterium
CGCACATTGAGCGCTGCCAAGAGCATGCTCACGCCCACAACCAGAATCACTGTTGCCAACACGAACAGCGGAAAGAGCAAGAGTGCCCAGGTTGGTCGAACGCCGTAGTAAACCATCATTAGCCCGAGGAAACCGGCACTAATGGCGAAATCCAGCAGACCGCCTAACGCCGCAGATGCGGGTAGCAGAACCCTTGGAAAGTAGACTTTGGTGATGAGGTTCGTGTTGGCCAACAAGCTGTTACCGGCTTGCGAGAGCGTTCCGGCAAAGTAAGTCCACGGCACCAGGGCGCAGAAGGCAAATAGCGGGTATGGGATGCCGTCACTGGGTACGCCGGCAAGACGACCGAAGAAGAGAGTGAAAATAATCATGGTGAACAAGGGCTGCATTACGGCCCAAGCCGCACCGAGGGCTGCCTGCTTGTAACGCACCTTGACGTCGCGCCAGGCGAGAAAATACAGCAGCTCCCGATAGCGCCAGATCTCCGATAACCACTCGCTTTTCACGGATTCCTCACTTCCCTCGTTTTGGACGGCGTGCCGTAGAATTCGCGGCGGCGCCGAGAACCAGTTTGCGGGCGTAAAAGGCTTCCGCGAACTTCGCCGGAGAGTTCGATTCGACGCCGCGAATGCGCATCAGCGCTTCAAACGTGTCCGGAGTGAACCAGTGCTTGTCGCGCTGCGTGCCGAAGACCCGGCACAGATAGTCGATTTTCCGCTTGCACGTCGGGCCTTCCAGCGGAACAAAGCAGTTTGGAGCGCCCAGATCTCCATCATACTTCGGGATCTCGTACTCCAGGATGAGATGGTTTCGAAACGTGTTCCAGGTCAGTTCACAGAGCGTGCGGTGATCCTGATGCAGATCGTGGCGGCAATGCGTGAAGATGACGTCCGGCGAAAACTGGGCTTTGAGCTCCTCGAAAAAATCCTTGATCTCGGGAGCCCCATAAGGAAAGTAGGCGTTCCGAAAATCCTTTACGAGGACGCGCTGCTGCTTGACCCCTTTCAGAAATAGAGCGGCGCTTCGCCGGGCTTCCTGCTCGCGCTCCGGCCCCGAGCTGAACACGGCCCACACGATCTCGGGGGGCCGGC
Organism: Acidobacteriota bacterium; assembly: GCA_043758915.1. GTDB lineage: Bacteria > Acidobacteriota > Terriglobia > Acidiferrales > UBA7541 > Acidiferrum. The sequence continues at coordinate 1,092 of JAYVMO010000067.1, forward strand.
GGGCAGCCGCAAGCTTCAAGATCGTGCCGCCGCAGCCAATCTCGATGTCATCCGAGTGCGCACCCAGACAGAGAATTCGCCGGGCGCGTCCGAGGGGGTCGCCGAAGTTCAGTTCAAGCATGGCGCCGTTTCACCGGATTGGCGACGGCAACCGGCGCGGGCTTCGCGGGCCGGGAGGCGGATGGCCGCGCTGGAATATTTTCTTGGGGCTTCCACAATTCCCACGGCGCGTTGCCGCGAGCATAGAGATCGTCGAGGTGCTGCTTGTCCTTGAAGGTGTCCATGGCGGCGTAGAAGCCGTCGAAGGAATAGCCCATGAGCTGGTCCTGGCTGATCAGGCGCTCGAAGGGTTGCACGACGAGCTCTTCGCCCTCGCGCAGGTAGTCGAAAATCTGGTGACGAAAAACGAAGAAGCCGCCGTTGATGCGCAGATCGGTGTCGGTAATCGAGCGAATGTCTTTCACGTGCCCGTTCTGGCCGAGATTGACCAGGTGATAGCTCAGATTTGGCTTGACGCAAGCGAATGACGCAATCTTCTTATGATCGTGAGCGAACCCAACAAGTTCGTTCATGTCAAGGTCGGTGAGGCCATCGGCGTAGGTGGCCAGGAACATCTCCTCGCCTTCGAGATACTTTTCAACGGCCTTCAATCGCATGCCAATGTTTGAGTTGATCCCGGTCTCGGCAAAGGTGATGGACCAATCCTGAATGTCGCTATGATAGAGGTTCACGTTCTTACCGCCACCGGAGAGCGTGAAATCGTTGGAAAGACATTCGTCGTAATTCAGGAAATAGTGCTTGATGGAGTCCGCGCGGTAGCCCAGGCAAAGAATGAAATCCTTGTGGCCAAAGTGGGCGTAGTACTTCATCACGTGCCAGAGAATCGGCCGGTAGCCGATCGGCACCATCGGCTTGGGAATATTGTCCGCGTATTCGCGGAGCCGCATTCCCAGCCCGCCGCAGAAAATCACCACTTTCATCGGAATGACTCCTTTTCCGCCGCCGCGGAATGACTCAGCCTGCTGCGGTCTTTGCGGTTCATGGGTAGGTGCGAACCTCCGGGATGGGCACGACAAACTGGCCCTTCCACTCGCGGATGTACCCGCACTGCCGGATGACCTCGTCTTTCAGGTTCCAGGGAAGAATCAGCAGATAGTCCGGCTTGGTTTCCCGAATCCGCTCCGGAGCAAAGATGGGGACGTGCGTGCCGGGAAGAAACTTACCGTGCTTGTGGGGATTGCGATCCACCGTGTATTCGAGGAAGTCCGAGCGGATCGCGCAATAATTCAGGAGCGTATTGCCCTTGCCCGGCGCGCCGTAGCCGGCGACGCGCTTGCCCGCGCGTTTAGCAGCGATCAGAAACTCGAGCAGTTTGCGCTTCGTTTCTTTCACCTGCTCGGAGAACGAAGCATAGGCCGCGAGATTCGCGATGTCGGCGGCAACTTCTCTCGCGCGCAAATCCTCGATCCGAGCGGTGATGGGCCGCGAATGGTCCTCGGCGTGGCGGCCGTAGATGCGCAGCGAGCCTCCGTGGGTGGGCAGTTCTTCGACGTCAAAGAGCGTCAGGCCATGCGCCGCGAAGATTTTTTCCACGGTGTAGAGCGAGAAGTAGGAAAAGTGTTCGTGATAGATGGTGTCGAACTGATTTTCGTTCATGAGCCGCAACAGGTGCGGGAATTCCATGGTGATGGTGCCCCGCGGCTTCAGAAGGATTTTCATTCCGGCCACAAAACTGTTGAGGTCCGGAACCTGCGCCAGAACGTTGTTGCCCAGGAGAAGATCGGCGGAGCGACCTTCGGCGAC
>JAYVMO010000068.1:0-10289 GCA_043758915.1 Acidobacteriota bacterium
ATCGGACCGCTCTCTGGCACGATGTCTTTCCCGTATTTCTTGCGAAGCTGCCCGCGCACGTACGCATGCAGCGACAAATACAGCGGCCGCAGTTGCTCCCACAACCGGTCCTCCTCCTTCGCAAACTGATCCGGCGGCATGTCGTATTGCGACCGCCAGATCGCTCCCACATCCGGATAACCCAGTTCCCGCGCGCCTTTGTTTCCCAGCTCCACCAGCCGCGCGTACCTCTTCCGCATCGGCGCGCCAATCGCGCTCCAGCCCAGCCATGCGCGCTTCAATTCCTCCGCATCGCGGCTGGTCGCCATGATTTGCTCGATGGCCGTAATCTCCAGGCACTTCCCTTTATCGCCGTCCGGACACCATCTTCCCTTGCCGTAATCCCCGTCCAGCGACGCTGCCACCTGCGCCAATTCCTTCTGCTCCTTGGGGTCAGCCGGCGACGGAAACCCGATCCCCAGCTTCACCAGCAGCATCTTCCGCGCCATCTGCGGCGGCAGCTTCAGTCCGTCAAACCGGTGCGCCTTCTTCGCCAGCTCCACCGTCACCGCCGTCAACTCTTGCCCCGCGTCCGCCGCCATCTGCTCCGTATCATCCGTAATGAAATTTTCCTGCACCCAGGAAGCGCGTTGCGCCTTATTGCCCAGATCGAAAACCCGTTGCTCGGCGTCCGCCAAAAATGCTTGCGCTTCCGCAACCGTCGGCGCCACTTTCTTCTCCCCCGCCTTCATCGCCGTCTCTTGCGCCACCGTCACCATCACGAAGCACAGCCCGGTAAACGCACACGCAATCAACACCCGCAAAGCCTTCGCACTCATCTTCATGCTCCCGCCTTCTGCGGCTTGGCCGCCAGTTCTCTCAAAGCCCCCAGAGCTTGTTCCATCCCCGCACTGTCCACATCGCAATGTGTCACGAAGCGCACCAAATACGGCGCGGTATCCAGCGCCCAGATCCCTCGCTCCCGCAACGCATCGCAAATCTCCACCGCCGTCTTCCCGCTCTCCGCGCAGTCAAAAATCACGATGTTGCTCCGCACCTTCGCCGGCTCGATCCGTAATCCCGGAATCTCCGCAATCCCCTCCGCCAAACGCCGCGCGTTCTCGTGATCGGTGTGCAACTGGGCCGGCGATTTTTCCAGCGCGATCAACCCCGCTGCGGCAATCACCCCCGCCTGCCGCATGCCTCCTCCAAACATCTTCCGGTAAATCCGCGCTTTCTCGATAAACGCGCTCGTTCCCACCACCAGCGACCCAATCGGCGCGCCCAGCCCCTTCGATAGGCAAAACATCACCGAATCCACCGGGCGCGACATCTGCTCGACCGTCTCGCCCAGCGCCGTCGCCGCATTAAAAATCCGCGCCCCGTCCACGTGTACCTTCAACCCCGCCGCATGCGCCTGCTCGCAAATCTCCGCAACCCGCGCTGTCGCATACACCGTTCCACCTGCCATATTATGCGTATTTTCCAGGCACACCAGCGCCGTCTGAGAATCGTAATAAATCTTCGGCCGGATCACCGTCTCAATTTCTTGCCACCTCAAAATCCCGTCCTCGCCTCGCACCACCCGCGGCATGCATCCCGCAATCGCCGACATGGACGCCAGTTCGTACAGGTTCACATGGCTCCGCTCTTCGCAGATCACTTCATCCCCGTGATGCGTCCATACCTTGATCGCAATCAAATTCCCCATGCACCCTGTGGGCACGAACAGCGCCGCCTCTTTTCCGAAAATCTCCGCCGCCCGCCGCTCCAGCCGGTTCACCGTCGGGTCTTCGCCATACACATCGTCCCCGACCTCCGCCTCCGCCATCGCCGCCCGCATCTCCGCCGTCGGCCGCGTCACCGTATCGCTTCGCAAATCCACCACGCCATCCAGCGCCATCACCTTCTCCGCATCACTCTTCATCCCGCTCTTCGCAATTGTTCCCGCCACGTTTCCCCTTCCCCCCGCTCGTGTTCTGCGCTCTTATACTTCTACGTCCTTGTTCTACGTTCCAATTCGCGATGACTTCCGTGCGTTGAAACAAATTCTAATTCCTATCCGTCTCCCCGAGTTAGATCCACGTTTATATTCCACCTCGTCGCACCACACTCATCTGGCTCCACTTCTCCGTGTCCTCTGTGCCCTCAGTGCCCTCTGTGTTATTCCCATCCTTTTCTCAGCCTCTTCACCCAATTCTCTGCGTACCTCTGCGCTCTTTGCGTCTCTGCGTTATCTTTTTCCTTCTTCTTTTCCGGTCACCTCATCAGTTCCACGAACACCTCGTTAGAAACACTCAGTTTCTCCGGAGCCAGCCGCACCAAATTCCCCTCCCGCTCCACCAACCCCGCCAATGCCAGCGGATCAAACCTCGACGCCAGCGTCACCCCATACGCCTGCTCGATCTTCCCCACATCGATTCCATCCAATTGCCGTAATCCTAAAAACAACTCCTCCTCCAGCGCCCGCTCCGCCGTCAACACCTCGTGCTGCTCGATCGGCAACCGTAGCACGGCCACTCTTGGCTGTGCTCCTGCCTCTGCTCCCTGTATTTCCCCGCCGCCCATCGCCTTCACATATTCGTTCGCGTCATGGGCGTTCGCCCAGCGTTCCGTCCCCGAAAACGAATGCGCCCCCGCCCCAAATCCCAGATACGCCTCGCGCCGCCAATACTTCAAATTATGCTTCGACTCCAACCCCGGCTTCCCCCAATTCGAAATCTCGTAGTGGTGATACCCCATCCCCAGCAAGCACGCACAAGCCGTCTCATAAAACTCCGCCATAGCATCGTCCGCCGGAATAGCCCGAGCGCTATACCGCGACCCGCCCGCCAACACCTCTCTCCCCAACCGGCTCCCCTCATCCACCTCCAGCAAATAAATCGAAACATGTTCCGGCTCCAGCCGCGCCAATTCCCGAAGCGATTCCCCCCAACTCTCTTTCGTCTGGTGCGCCAACCCCGCAATCAAATCAAAACTGATATTCCCAATCCCCGCCACCCTCAGTATCGGCACTGCCCGGTAAATATCCGCCCGCCGGTGCATCCGCCCCGCCGCCGCCAATTCCTTATCCACAAATGACTGTACCCCGAAACTCACCCGGTTAATCCCCGCGCTAACCCACGCCGCCGCCTTCTCCTCCGTAACCGTCTCCGGATCAGCCTCCAGCGTCACTTCTTCGACCCGCAATCCCCCCCAATCCCCTCCAAATGTCCCGTGAATCGCATCCAACATGCCCTTTAGGTGCCCCGGATCCAGCAAACTCGGCGTCCCCCCGCCAAAATAAACCGTATCCACAAGGCAGCCCCGCCCCCCAACTGCGGGTGTTGGATTTGCTTGCCCGGCCCCGGTTTGCTCACTCTCTATTCCCACCAAGCCAGCCCACCGGCCAGCCGTAGGGGAGGGGCTTACCTGCCCCGACCCGGTCGGGGCTTCTCCCGCTCCCAGCAAGCCCGCTACCCGCTCTGCCTTGAGCCAGGCGCTCTCCCCTCCATCCTCCACCACCGCCCCTGCGAATCCCTCCGGCAGCCGAACCCCCGCCGCCTCGTACAACTCCCGATGCCCGCGAATCTCCCGGCAAACCGCCTCCACATAAGGCGCAAACCGCTCCGCCGACACCACCCGCGTATGAAAATTGCAATACGTACACCGCGTCTGGCAAAACGGCACCTGCACGTAAATCCCAATCTTCCTCATCGCCGAAAACTCTAGCACACCCGCGCCCCATTCCCGCCACACAGCCCCGCTTCTCCGCCCTTCCACCTCCGTTGGCCCCCAGAAGCGGACATTTCGCCTGCTAATAGACCCGGACATCTCGATGTCTAACAATACAAAGGCCAAATTCCTCTTGACCAGACTTCCCCCTTGTGTTACTGTATGACTTGGGAAATAGTGTGAGTCTGTGGAGTGCGGCAGCCCGTCTGCCGCTTTTTTTTTGGGAGCGCCCTCTTGCATTGGCGTTTTGTGCTCGAAGCGCCCCGGCGAAACGCCAGCAGTTGCACAATTTTAGTGCAATCTAACTCCTTTGGAATCAACACTTGCGAGAGATCTTGGAAGTGTTGATTCCAAAGGAGTTACAGAAAATCTAAGTGCTTTAGAATCAACACTTACAAAAAAGGGGGGGGGGAGGGGGTGCCTTCCAGTTTGCGACCTTACGGCAGTTGAACGATGAAATGATGACCAAGCTTCTTGCCGGAACATAGCTTCTGCAATTCGCCCAGCCCGCCCATCCCCAACTTCGCCAGAAACGGGAGAAAGCAAAGTTCGCGCGACTGCAACTGTTTGTGAGGGTAGACCAGCGATTCGAGGAATCGTTCATGCCCGGAAATCAGCCCGGACTTGTTGTCCTGGGCCTTCCCGGCTTTGCGGCGCAGCTTCTCCAGTTGAAAACTGATTTTCTTCCGCGCTGTCTCCGCCGCCCCCACCAGCGTAGGGTCTAGTTTCTTCAGCGATTTTTGCAGTTGCAACAGCATCCGCTCGCTATGTTTGCGGCTGCGATCGAATCCGCTCAGCAACGTTTTCGGCACGCTCGCCGTTTCCATCCGCCGCCGCACTTCCTGCGGCCCGGCCCACAGGTCTTCCACGCTGAGTTCGTAGCGCTTCAGAATTTTCGTGGTTTTGGCATCCACCACCGTAAATCCCGCGCGCGGCAGCACTACCGGCATGCGTCCCAGCAAATGCCGGTAAACCACTTCAGACTGCGCAAAATAAGAAATCTCCGCCGGCCCTCCGATATAAGCCGCTGTAGGCAAAAGATAATCCTGCACCACCGGGCGGAACAGCGCGTTCGGGCTGAAGTTCTCCGGTTCGCTGTGCGTCATGCGCACCAATTCGCCGCGGCTCCACGACTTGTCGCCCGCGTGAAAGTTTCCGTTGCTCGCCGTGACCACTTGCCGCCTGCCCTCACTCATGTGAAACAGCAGCGTGCTCCGCGCCGTCACCTTCACCTGCGCGGCGAACCCCGCCTTATCCAGTTCTTTGCCCCGCTGCAGCAGCTTTTCATTCAGCGCGTCGCGTTCGTCCAGCGCGTGCTGATATAGCGGTGCCGCCACCCGGTGCAACCCGGCGTCCAGCGGATCGAGCAGGATCAGTCCCTGCTCCGCAAAAAGTTTCGCGAACAGTTTCCCGAACGCGCTCCCGTAGGTCTCCTCGGCCCTATAGCTCTCGCACAACATCTGCCCGAGCAATTCATTGCCCTGCCGCGCCAGCAGCTCCGCCGCTTCCTGAGCCTGAGCCTCGACCTGCGGCCCCAGCGCGATGCTACCCACTGGCCGTCCCTCGGCGTTCCTGTCCGGAAGCTCGAAACGTACCAGCTTGCCGTCCTCAAAAAAAGTAGTGTGCCGCACCTCTTCCAGGTCGTGGTCCTCCGTCGCCATCCAGAAAACCGGCACCGCCTGCACACCCTCGCGCGTCAACTCCTGTGCAATCTGCATCGCCGTCAGCGCCTTGTAAATCGCATACGCCGGCCCGCTGAAAAGTCCCACCTGCTGCCCGGACACGATGGCCGTTGCACCCTTCTCCAGGAGCGCCAGATTCTCCATCGTCGCTTCGCCCGCGCCAAACACCGCGTTCTGCTCGCGCAGAATCCGCGCCACTTCCCTTCGACGATCCTTGGGATACTCGATTTTTCGCGCCACATTGTTCACCGACTGCATCGTCGGCTCGTGCGCATAAAATCGCGAAACCTTCTCGAAATGATCGAGCAGCTCCAGAAAGAGTTTTGGCTGGTGCGGTAGCTGCCGGAACGTGAGGGCGCGATAATCCATGAGCCGTTAGATGATTCTCCCGCAAAAACGTCTCATCGATTTCGCCAATTTTTCACCGCTCAGGCGCGCGCCGCGGCGGGTTCCAGTTGGGCAAGCAGTTCGATAAGGCGTGTTTTTTGTTCGTCCTTCAATGGCTGAAGCGGAAGCCGCGGCAGGCCTCCGCGATATCCGCGTTGGTCCATTATAAATTTCACGCCGGCAATGCCGCACTCGGACACGATAAGTTCCGCTGCGCGCACCAATAGTAATTGCAGCTCGCGGGCTTTTTCCCAGTCTCGGTGCTGAAACAATAGATAAAGCGCCACACATTTTTCCGGTAGCGCACAGGCCAGCGCCAGGATCGCGCCGCGCGCACCCATCGCCAACGAAGGAAGGACGACGGCTGCTCCGCCCGTGAGAATCTGAAACGAAGAAGGCGCGGCTTCCATCAGCTCCACGATACGCTGAACATTTCCCGAACTATCCTTGATCCCGATGATATTTGAATGCTCCGCGAGCGCTACAATTTCCGGAGTCTCCAAAGTTACGCCAGTAAATTGCGGGACGGAATACAGCAACACTGGAATTGGCGACGCATCCGCTACGCTCCGATAGTACGCGATGAGCACTTCCGGTTTGTACGAAGGCTTGTAATAATGCGGTGTCTTCACTAGCGCGGCGTGATAACCAAGCTCCGCGGCGCGTTTCGTTCGCTCGATTGTTTCCGCGGTGGATTCCGCTCCGGTTCCGGCGATCAGCAGCTTCTCTTTCGCGGCCTCTTCCTTCACGGTTTCGAGAACGCCGTCCATCTCCGCGCGCGACAACAGCACGGATTCTCCGGTCGAGCCAAGTACGACGTAACCCGCGAGGTCCGTTTCATTGTAGCGATGAATATTGTGCCGTAGACCGGCGAGCGATACTGCGCCGTTTTCGGAAAACGGCGTGGTCAGCGCCGGAAATATGCCCGAGAATTTCACCGATTAATCTCCCGAAGCCGGTCCGCCGGAAACGGCGGCTCGTCCGCGATGCAAATCCTGTAGCGCCGCCACTTCCGTGCCCTGATCGAGCATGGCACGGATTCCGCGCGCTGCGGCGTTGGCCGCCGCCAGTGTCGTAATACACGGAATGTTGTAACGAATGGCCGCGCGGCGAATGGACTTCTCATCGTAGAACGACTCGCGTCCCAGCGGGGTGTTGATGACCAGATCGATTTTCCCGGTCTTCACCAGGTCCACGATGTTTGGCCGCCCCTCGTTCACCTTGAATACCGCTTCCGCCGCGACACCCGCAGCCTCCAGAGCCGCGGCGCTACCGCGCGTTGCGAGCAATTTGAATCCCAGCGCCAGCAATTCTTTTCCGAGCGATCCGATGTGTTTTTTGTCGCGGTCGTTCACGCTGAGAAAGACCGTGCCTTTGCGCGGCAGCCGCTGCCCGGCGGCAAGCTGCGCCTTCGCAAACGCCTGGCCGTAAGATTTGGAAATTCCCATGACTTCGCCCGTCGAGCGCATTTCCGGACCAAGAATGGTGTCCACTCCGCGGAACTTGTTAAAAGGAAACACCGGCGACTTCACGGAATAAAATTCATGGACGGCAACTTCCGCGACGCCGTTATGCCGCACCAGCGGCAAATTCATGTCCGCAAGTTTTTTCCCGGCCATCAGCCGTGCGGCAACTTTCGCAAGAGGAACTCCCGTGGCTTTGCTCACAAACGGAACGGTGCGCGACGCCCGCGGGTTCACTTCCAGCACGTACACAGTGTCCCGCTGGATGGCATACTGCACGTTCATCAAGCCCACCACTTTCAAAGCTAACGCCAACCGCTTGGTGTATTCGCGGATGGTATCCAGAATCGCGGGTGACAAGCTCACCGGCGGCAACACGCACGACGAATCTCCTGAATGCACACCCGCCTCTTCGATGTGCTCCATGATTCCGCCGATGACCACGTCCGTGCCATCGGCCAGCGCGTCGACATCCACTTCCGTGGCTTCTTCCAGGAACTGGTCGATCAACACGGGGCGCGCCGAGCCCATCATGGCGGCTTGCGCAACATATTCCTGCACGGTATTTACGTCGTAAGCGATCACCATGGCGCGCCCGCCGAGCACGTAGCTCGGGCGCACCAGCACCGGCAATCCAATTTCACCAGCCACGCGCGCAGCTTCTTCCGGTATCAGCGCCGTGCCGTTTCTGGGTTGTGGGATGCGCAACTCTTCGAGCAGCCGCCCAAATCGCCGGCGGTCCTCGGCAAGATCAATGGATTCCGGCGCCGTCCCGATGATGGGCACGCCATTGCGTCGCAGTTCCAGCGCCAGGTTCAGCGGCGTCTGCCCGCCGAATTGCACGATCACGCCCTGGGGTTTTTCACGTTCCACAACCGCGAGCACGTCTTCCAGTGTGAGCGGTTCGAAATAGAGGCGGTCCGAGGTGTCGTAATCCGTGGAGACCGTCTCTGGATTGCAATTCACCATGATGGTTTCGAAGCCGTCTTCGCGCAGCGCAAACGCAGCGTGGCAGCAGCAATAATCGAATTCGATGCCCTGCCCGATGCGATTCGGGCCGCTGCCCAGAATCATGATCTTGGGCCGCGCCTGCGCGTCCGATTCGTCTTCCTCCTCGTACGTCGAGTACAGGTACGGGGTGAAGGACTCAAACTCCGCCGCGCAGGTATCCACGCGTTTGAAAACAGGCGAGACGCCGTAACGCGCGCGCTGCAATCGTACGGAAGAAGACGTGGTCCTCCAGATTTGCGCGAGCTGCTCGTCACTGGTTCCGTGGCGCTTCACTTCGCGCAAGAGTTCCTTGGACGCTGTTTCTACCGTTACGCTTGCGGCGCGCCGGTTCATGGCGGCGATTTCCTCGAGCTGATGAATGAACCACGGATCGATCTTGGTCAGCTCGCAGATCTCTGCGGCGGGCAATCCCCGCTCCACGGCGGTCAGCAGCCAGTGAATGCGATCCGGCCGCGGCGTGGCCAGCTTTTCTCGAAGCAGCGAATCGGGAGTTTCCGCGGGCGCGCGCCAAGGCGTGCTGGGTTCCAGCGAACGAATTCCCTTCTGGAGCGCCTCTTTGAACGTGCGCCCGATGGCCATCACTTCGCCGACGGATTTCATCTGCGTCCCCAGCGTGCTGTCCGCACCGGGAAATTTCTCGAATTGCCATTTGGGAATTTTTACGACCACGTAATCGATGGTAGGCTCGAAGCAGGCCGGCGTCTTTTTCGTGATGTCGTTGGGAATCTCGTCCAGCGTCATGCCCACGGCCAGACGCGCCGCTATTTTCGCAATCGGGAAGCCGGTGGCCTTGCTCGCCAGCGCCGAGCTGCGCGAAACGCGCGGATTCATTTCGATGACCACCATGTGGCCATTTTGCGGATTGATGGCGAACTGCACGTTGGATCCGCCGGTTTCCACGCCCACTTCGCGAACAATGGCCGCCGCGGCATCGCGCATGCGCTGAAATTCCTTGTCGGTCAGCGTCTGCGCCGGGGCCACGGTAATGGAATCGCCGGTGTGCACGCCCATGGGGTCGAAGTTTTCAATGGTGCAGATCACCACGAAATTGTCGCGGTAGTCGCGCATCACTTCGAGTTCGAACTCTTTCCAGCCGAGCACGGATTCTTCCACGAGGGCTTCGTGCACCGGACTCATGTCCAGCGCGTGCGCGATGGCTTCGCCAAACTCTTCCTTGTTATAGGCAATCGATCCGCCGGTCCCGCCCAGCGTGAACGAAGGGCGAATCACCAGCGGAAATCCCAGTTCATCGCAGAGCCGCAGCGCGTCCTGCGCGTTATTCACGAGGGCCGAAGCCGGCACTTCCAGCCCGATTTTCCGGCAAGCATCCTTGAACCACAGGCGGTCTTCCGCCATTTTGATGGCGCGCAAGGAGGCGCCAATCATCTCGACTTTATATTTTTCGAGGATGCCGCTCTCGGACAGCTGGACGGCCAGGTTTAGCGCGGTTTGTCCCCCGACGGTCGGCAGCAAAGCATCGGGACGCTCGCGCGAAATAATTTCCTCGAGATATTCCTTGGTCAGCGGCTCGATGTAGGTACGGTGGGCCATTTCCGGGTCGGTCATGATGGTGGCTGGATTCGAATTGACCAGCACCACCTCGTAGCCTTCCGCGCGCAGCGCCTTGCACGCCTGCGCGCCGGAATAATCAAACTCGCAAGCCTGGCCAATAACGATCGGGCCGGAGCCGATGATCAGAATCTTCTTGATGTCTTGCCGTTTGGGCATGTCTTCTCAAGTTCTCCTGGTTAACGCCAAACCAAAAGCAGATCCCTCGCTACGCTCGGGATGACAACTCAAACTTAAGCCGGGATTACAACTAAAGCTAACATTACAACTTAAGCCGACATTACAACTCAGCACGAGGTAGGCGCTGCCTGGCGGCGCGCACTGGCTGGTTGAAGGCCGGTAATTCTGTTCTGGCAGCTGGTAATCTTGTTCTGGCATTTGTTTTGCGCTTCCCATGGTACGGATTATGCATTCTGGCCCGCAGCCCCATGCTCTGTTCGTACTATGTGTCATCCCGAGCGCAGCGAGGGATCTGCTTTCCTCG
>JAYVMO010000069.1:0-4397 GCA_043758915.1 Acidobacteriota bacterium
GAGTTCGTCAAGGCCGCGCCCCCAAACTCAAGTTGTTCTTCTCCCGCCGCACCCGGTGTGGGCCGGCCGTGTGTTGACCCCGAGCTGCTCAGGGCCAGCCTTGCTTGTTGCGTTGGTTCAGATTCGCTAGCGGACGACCGGGGTTGCCTCACCCACAGGACGGAACGCCAGGGCTTCCCCTGCGACATAAATCTGCAGCGTCGCCGGCTTTTGAATTCCACCCTGAATGAGCGCCTCGGAGAGCGGATCTTCCACGTACTTTTGCAAAGCCCGCCGCAGCGGACGCGCACCATAACTGCGGTCCGCACACGTTTTCTCCAGGATCCATTGCCGTGCTTCCGGCGACACCACAATCTGCACCTGCCGGTGGATCAGCGTGTCGTTCAGCTGGCCTACCAGCAGATCGATGATGCGGAGCAGATCTTCATCGCCGAGCGGACTGAAAATAATCACTTCGTCCAGCCGGTTGAGAAACTCCGGGTTGAACGCCCGCTTTACTTCGTTCATCACCATATCTTCCATGCTCTTCTGCCCGGCATCATCCACGCCGGACTGGAAGCCCAGGGAAGTGCGCTTTTGCAAATGCCGCGCCCCAAGATTCGAGGTCATAATGATGATGGTGTTCCGGAAATCCACCGTATTCCCGAGCCCGTCCGTCAACTGACCGTCTTCGAAGACTTGCAACAATATATTAAAAACGTCCGGATGCGCTTTCTCAATTTCATCCAAAAGGATGACCGAATAGGGCGTCCGGCGGACGCGCTCCGTCAACTGACCGCCTTCTTCGTAGCCCACGTAGCCTGGAGGCGCGCCGATGAGCTTCGACACCGAGTGCTTTTCCATGAACTCCGACATGTCGAAACGCACCAGCGACTTCTCCGAGCCAAACAGGAATTCCGCCAGCCGCCGCGCTACTTCCGTTTTGCCCACGCCCGTGGGCCCCAGGAAGAAGAAGCAGCCCACCGGGCGCAAGGGAGACTTGAGCCCCGCGCGGCTGCGCCGAATGGCGCGCGCCAGCGCGGTGATGGCCTTGTCCTGGCTGATGACACGCTTGTGCAGCTCCGGCTCGATGCGCAGAAGCTTTTGCTGCTCGTCTTCTTTAATGGAGGTGACGCCTATGCCCGTCCAGCGCGAAACGACTTCTTCGATGTCTTCGCGCGTCACAATGCCGGTGGAAGCATCGTCCAGCTTATAGCGCTCGCGCAATCCACGCAGATTCTCTTTTTCCTTGCGCTCTTCCTCGGAATAAAACCGCGCCTTTTCGAATTCGTGATTGGCGATGGCCGTTTCCATACGGTGAGTGATGAATTTCACGCGCTTCTGCACTTCGCCGACTTCCTCCGGCACGGTGGCTTGGCGGAGTTTTACGCGCGCACCCGCTTCGTCCATGAGGTCGATGGCCTTGTCCGGCAGGAAGCGGTCCGGAATGTACCGGTTCGAAAGATAGACCGCGTACTTTAGCGCCTCGTCGGTATAGCTTACCGCGTGAAACTTTTCGTAGCGCTCGCGCACCCCTTGAATGACCAGGATGGCTTCTTCCTCGTTCGGAGCCGGAACTTTCACGGACTGGAAGCGCCGCTCGAGAGAACGGTCCTTCTCGACCGACTTGCGGTATTCTCCCGGCGTGGTGGCTCCGATACATTGAATTTCGCCGCGCGACAGCGCCGGCTTCAGAATATTGGCGGCATCCAGCGAACCTTCCGCCGAGCCCGCGCCCACCAGCGTGTGCAGCTCGTCGATGAAAACGATGGAGTTCTGGCTCTCCATCAATTCCTTCATAATGGTCTTGAGCCGCTCTTCAAACTGTCCGCGATACTTTGTCCCGGCAACGATCAAGGAGAGATCCAGGGAAAGAATGCGCTTGTCCGCCAGGAACGGCGGAACGTCGCCATCGGAAATCCGCTGGGCCAGACCTTCGACGATGGCCGTCTTGCCCACCCCCGGCTCGCCAATCAAAACCGGATTGTTCTTCGTGCGCCGGCAGAGAATCTGGATCACCCGCTCGACTTCGCCTTCGCGCCCCACCAGGGGATCGAGCGAGCCTTCCGAAGCCGCCTGTGTGAGGTCGCGGCTGAATTCCGCCAGCAACGAAGTCTCTTTAGGCCGCGCTGCGGTGGTCTTTTCGCCCGACGTGCGTCCCAGTTCTTCCCGCAGTGCCGACAGTTTTAGCCCGCGCTCCATCAGAATTTCCGAGCCGAAGCATTTTTCTTCGCGAAGAATGCCCAGCAGCAGATGCTCGGTACCGACGTGTTTGTGCCCGAGACGCTCCGCTTCTTCCGCGGCCATATTAAGGATGCGCTTGCATTCCGCGCTCAGGGGCACTTCCACGGACGTCGAAATACGCTCGCGGATGGTGATGCGCGCCTCGATCTCTTTGCGGATGGATTCGATAGACCCCTGCTGGCGGAGAAAACGGTTCGCCAGCGCTTTGTCCTCGCGCATCAAGCCCAGCAAGAGATGCTCGGTCTCGATGTACGGGCTGCCGTATTGGCTGGCTTCGTACCGTGCAAAGAAAATGACGCGCCGTGCTTTTTCCGTATAGCGTTCGAACACGTTAGCTCGCTTCTCCCCCAGGGATCGCGCTCGCCTCGGCCACAGCCTGGCGAGTACGCAGAACACCATGTTCCAGTTCCAGTATCCGGTCGCACCGCGCGGCGAGCGCCAGATTGTGCGTCGCGATCAGCGACGTCAACTGGTGCGTGCGGTGCAGCCGTTTCAGTAACTCGAACACGGCCCAAGCATTCTGCTCGTCCAAATCTCCCGTCGGTTCATCTGCCAGCAGCACCCGCGGCCCAGTGACGAGCGCCCGGGCAATCGCGACGCGCTGCTGTTCCCCGCCGGAAAGTTCCCCTGCACGGTGATCGGCCCGCTCTTCCAGCCCGACCTCCGCTAACCACTTCCGCGCCATCCCCAGCGCAGAAGAGAAATCTTCGCCGCGCAGCAACAACGGCATGGCTACATTCTCCGCAGCGGTAAAATCAGGCAACAACTGGTGCCGCTGCCAGAGAAATCCCACGGCGCGATTCCGAAATTCCGCCAGCGCCGCTTCATCATGCGCTTCAATGGCTTTCGTCGCGAAGTATACTGTACCGCTCGTTGGCGTGTCTAGCGCGGCCAGCAGATGCAGCAAAGTGCTTTTGCCCGCTCCGCTCGGCGCGACGATGGCCACCATCTCTCCCTGCTGCAAACTAAGGTTCGCATCCGTCAAAACCGCCAGCTTCTTGTCGCCCACGCCGTATATTTTTTTCAAACCGCGCGCTTCCAACACCACACCCGTGGCATGCTCGTCGCTCACCGCCACATTCCGTGAACTGTGATTCGCATTGGAGTCGTTAAGCAGCATTCCTTGTTCCACTGCTTCTCATCCACCCGCCGGTCTTGCCCCAAATCCTTACAATATTTAGATGCCCACGGAGCAATCTTCGTGCCGTGAAGCCCTATGGCACCGGCATCGGCACAGCCCAAAGCGTTTCCTATTTCCGTCAGTCGCCTGCCTTCGCAAAACAGGGCGTTCTGTGTCGCCAAATTGGGGCACTTTTAATCTTTTTGTTTTCAACAGCTTGCGGCGAGCATTTCGCTGCTACCGGGGGTGAGGGTTTCACCCGATCCTGCCCACCTGCCTCTGCCCATCACTAGGAGCAAACCACTCGCCAAAACAGGCTTCGAAAGCGCCTCGCCAGCGTCTTTTTCCACGGCTATTCATAGCGCAGAATTTCCACCGGCAATAGCCGTGCCGCTGAGCGCGCGGGAAGGATCGTGGCTCCAACCGAAATCCCCATGGCCACCGCCGTAATCCATACTCCATCCAGCGCACTAGGATGGAAGGGTACGTAGGACACCGCATAAACCTGCGGATCGAGTGGAATCAAATGGTAGCTGCCTGCAACGAAAGCGAAAGCGTAGCCCGCAGCCAAGCCGATGAGCGTACCCGTCGCCCCGATGGTAATTCCCTGTAACAGAAAAATTTTCCGAATCTGTTCGCGCCGCGTTCCCATGGACATCAGCACCGCGATGTCCCTCGCTTTGTCCGTCACGGTCATCGAGAGCACCACCAGAATGTTCAGCCCCGCGACGAAGGTGATCAGCCCGATAAAGATGGCCGTAACCAGCTTTTCCAGCCTCAGAGCGCGAAAAAGTGCTCGATTATCTTCCATCCAGGTGGAGGCCCTGAACCCCGGTCCCGCGGCTTGCTCGATCTGCCGTGCAATTTCGGCCGCGCGCTCCGCGTGCTCGAGCCGGAATTCCAGGACGTTTACAATATCGCTGGCCCCCGACAACTCTTGCGCCGCCGGTAACGTCACGAAGCACCAATTTTCATCGTAGTCGTAAAAGCCCGAATCGAAAACGCCCGCCACACGGAATCGCCGCGTCCGCGGCAGCATTCCAAACGGCGTCAG
>JAYVMO010000070.1:0-5815 GCA_043758915.1 Acidobacteriota bacterium
CTGCAGCCAAGAGTGCGGCAGCACCATCATCGGCAGGTTGCTGGTTTTGGCCAAAACTTGCGACGGTCAGGCCAAACAGGAACAACAATAAAGCTGAAAGGCGTAGTAAGTATTTCATCAGTGGCTCCTTGACATTTGTAATCGGAGACATTACTTGCCGCCGTAAGATACGCTTATCCGCTGGATATGTAAATAAGATTCAAGAACGTCCGAGGAAGGAGGGCTATGGGTGAAGTTTGGAGAGGCGGGCTTCAGCGGCGGCCAGGGTTTCTTCTTTTTTGCAGAAGGTGAAGCGGACTTGGGAGGCGCCGTCGCGAGGGTCGTTGTAGAAGCTGGAGCCGGGGACGACGGCGACGCCGATTTCCTGGACAAGATATTTGGCGAAGGCCGCGTCGTTGGTGGGAGCGGCGAAGCGCGGGTCGCTGGCGGCGGAGCCGAAGCGCGGGGCGCGAGGGAAATCGAAGCGCGAGATGTCGGTCATGATGTAGTAGGCGCCGCGGGGTTTGAAGACGGTGAAGCCGGCTTGCACGAGGATCTTGAGCAGGCGTTCGCGCTTTTCGGTGTAGCTGGCGGCGAGTTTCTCGTAATAGGACTGCGGCGAATTCAGGGCCAGCGCGCCGGCTTGCTGGAGCGGTGCGGCAGCGCCCACGGTGAGGAAATCGTGGACCTTGCGGATGGCGGAAGTGGGCTCCGGCGGGGCGATGGCCCAGCCGACGCGCCAGCCGGTGACGCTGTAGGTTTTGGACATGCCGTTGATGACGATGGTGCGCTCGCGCATGCCGTCGATGCGGGCCATGGAGATGTGCTCGGCGCCGTCGTAGAGGATGTGCTCGTAGATTTCGTCGGTGATGCAGAAGGCGTTCCAGCGGACGCAGAGGTCGCGGATGAATTCAAGCTCGGCGCGAGTGAATACTTTGCCGGTGGGGTTGTTGGGCGAATTGAGGATGATGGCTTTGGTGTGCGGGCCGAAGGCGGCGGCCAATTCCCTTTCGTCGTAGGACCAGACGGAATTCTCGTCGGCGGGCGGACGGAGTTTCACGAAGCGCGGCGCGGCTCCGGAGAGGATGGCGTCGGGGCCGTAATTTTCGTAGTAGGGCTCGAAGACGACGACTTCGTCGCCGGGATTGATGATGGCCATCATGGCGGACATCATGGCTTCGGTGGAACCGCAGCAGATGGTGATCTCGCGCTCGGGATCGACGCGGATGCCCTGCGTGCGTTCGAATTTTTCGACGATGGCGTCGCGGAGCGGCTTGGCGCCCCAGGTGATGGCGTATTGATTGATGTCGTCGGCGATGGCCTGGCGGGCGGCTTCCTTGATTTCAGCGGGGGCGGCAAAATCCGGGAAGCCCTGGGAGAGATTGACGGCGCCGTGTTTCGTAGCGAGGCGGGTCATTTCGCGGATGACGGACTCGGTGAATTTTGCGGCCTTGGCGGAGAGCATGCGGCGGGCGAGTTGTTCTGCGATGGTGGAGTCGGAAGGGTTCATTGGGCACCTAAGAAGTGGAAAGTTTAGAGTTTAAAGTTGAAAGGGAGAAAAGCAAAGAGAAAGCGGGGGTTGGAGCGATCTACGTGGAAGAGGGGACATCACGAGATCCGCAAGCGAATCAAAAAGGGAAAGAATAACGCATAAGGGAATGGGAATTTAACACAGAGGTCACGGAGAGCACAGAGGACACTGAGAAGAGACTCGGGAAAAAGATAACGCGGAGACGCAGAGTACGCTGAGGGGCGCGGGGAAGTGGTGCGCGAAAGTTCGAGGCCAAGACTAATAATTAGCGGCTGTGGGTTACGCGCGGCGGGTCGTGAGCTTCGCTGGGGCCATAGATCTGCCGGTAGACTTCGGCGTTGCGCAAGACGATTTGGACGTATTCGCGGGTTTGCGTGAAGGGGATGGATTCGACGAGTTCGGGAATTTCCTCGTAGTTGCGCTCGGACTTCCAGAGGGCGATGCGGTCTTCGCCGGCGTTGTAAGCAGCGGCGGCGTATTCAGGAGCGCCGGTCAGGCGAAGAAGATTCGCAATATAGAGCATGCCGAGCTGGAGATTGTAGTCGGGCTGGAAAAGAAGATTCTTGTTGTATTTAACTCTGAGCTGTTTGGCGAGGCGGCGGCCGGTTTTCGGAAGGACCTGCATGAGGCCGATGGCGTTGGCATAGGAGACGACGTCGGCCTGGAAGGTAGATTCCTGGCGGATGAGGCCGGCGGCGAACATGGGATCGAAATCGTTTTTGGCGGCTTCGCGGCGGAGAGCGGCTTCGTAAGGGAGCGGGTAGAGAGTTTTCCAGACGGCCAGAGGGGCGTCGGAAAATTTGCGCGAGTCGAAACTCGGGACGATGATGCGGCCGTAGGCCATGCCGGCGGCGAAATGGCCTTGATCGAACGCGGCTTGCGCGGCTTCGAGAAGGAAGCGCGGTGAAGAGGTGGCGAAGTAGGCATTCTTGAGTTCGAGTTCGGCGGAAGCATCGAAGGCGATGCTGCGAAGAGCTTGCGCGCGAGCCCAGCGATCGGCTGCCGCGGGAGGGATAGGCTCGTCAAAAGGCCGAAGCGCGGGTGGCGGCGGAATGCTGGCAAGAAATTCGGCGGGATCTTCCTCGCCGGGACCGAGCTTGGCGAGTCGCAGCTCTGCGGCGTGGCCGAAATAGGTTAGCGGAAAGCGGTCGACTGCTTTCTCGTAATAACTGCGCGCGTGCGCGGGATTGCCGCTGCGTTCGGCGTTGCGGCCGAGCCAGTAGACGGCATCCACGGCATTCGCCGAGACGGGATACTTCTTCAGGAATACGGTGAGCTTATCGTCGGCATCGGACTGGCGATTGAGATAGGCGACCCAGGCGATGCGCCATTCGGCGTTGAAGGCGTTCTTGCCCGCGGGAAAACCGTCGAGGACACGCTGATAGTAACTGGCGGCTTTGGCGCGGTCGAGTTCCACCCAATAGTAGTTCCCTGCGGCCATCAAGGCTTCTTCGGTCCATTTGCTTTGCGGATATTTCTGCGCGAGCTGCTCAATGGTGGAGAGCATGTCGGCGTTTTTCTTGGCGGAGCGATAGGCTTGCGAAAGCGAGTAGCGGCGCTCGGCATCGACATCCGGGTCAGGCGTCTTGAGCGAGGAAAGCAGGTTTGCGGAACCCTTGAGATGCACGCGGCATTCGGCGGCGCGAAGCTGGGCGAGCTGGCGCGTGGGATTGGCGGAATCCTTGAGCATGGAGAAAAGCTTTTCGAACTCGGCGCGCGCTTCGCGCCATTTGTGGGCATCGTAGAAAACCTGGGCGCGCAGTTCCTGCATTTCGACGCCGGGATAAGAGTATTCCTTGCCGAGGGCCTTGGAAATCTTAGGCAAGACCGAACCGGCGGCTTTGGCTTCGTCCGTCAGCGGAAATTTATAGAAGAGCGTCTGGTAGTCCTTGGCGGCTTTGGGGAACTGGTGCGCGGTTTGATAAGCGCGGGCGCGTTCGAGAAGGAGAGCGGGCTTGGAAGTGGTGACGGAGTAGGCGCTGAGTGCGTCGATGGCTTCCTGCGCGTGGCCGGATTCGACGGCAGTGGGAGCAAAGGCTTCGAGGATCTGCTCCCTCATGGCAGTGTTGGGATAGTCGCGCTGCAGGGTTTGCAGATCGGCGTAGGCCTCGGCAGTGCGCTTGAGGGCGTGCTTGGCTTGCGCGGTCCAATAAAGAGCGTACTCGCGCAGAAGCTGGTCGTTCTGGGCTTTGAGGAACCAGCCAAGCGCCTGCGCGGTGCGATTCTTGTTGTAATCGTCGTAACCGAGCGCCAGGGCCGCGCGGGCGCCCCAGACGCTGGTGGTGTTCTTTACGGCGAAGGCGGAAAGTTTATCGTAAGCGCCGGGCGTGGCGGTGTGGAGGGCGCGGGCCAGATCAGCGAGTTCCCTTTGCGCGGCTTCGTCTTTGGGCGTAGCGGCGGTGATTTCGGGAGCGGTGGTGTCGGG
The DNA here is from genome assembly GCA_043758915.1 of Acidobacteriota bacterium. GTDB lineage: Bacteria > Acidobacteriota > Terriglobia > Acidiferrales > UBA7541 > Acidiferrum. The sequence goes on from JAYVMO010000070.1 coordinate 3,936, forward strand.
CTTGCAGCCGGTGCGGCAAGGCACGCGCTTGGGCCGGTGCAGCTTCTTCTTTTTTTGATGGGAAGATTGCGCGTGAAGGCTTAAAGGCGCGCCGGTCAGCAAAAAGATGCTAAGTGTCAGAGCGGCGACAATTCGTGAGAGAGGCACACACAAGTTTGCCATATTCCGGGAGGAAGTAAGAAACGGAGACGAGATTCGGCGCTCTGGCCTGGAAGAAAAAAAATCGATTGCGGGAGCAGTTGGATTAGCGCTGACGGGCGGGCGTGGCGTAGGGATATTCCCCGAGGGCGTGGGGGTCGCCTTCGGCGAGAATTTCCACCATCCAGCGGTAAAAATAGTCCACCGGGTGATCCATGATGGGCTTGAAGCGGCGGTCGTATTCGCGATGAGCTTTTTCAATGTCGTCTTTCAACCGGATGCAGAGATCCTTGCTTTCGCGGCCTAGCCGCACCTTCTCCGGATGGAGCATTTTAATATCCTGCATGGAAACTTTCGCGACGCGATTGGCACGGCGGTGCAATTCCTGTTCCTCGGGGGAGAGCCGATGGACGTCGAAGCCGCCTTCGATTTCGGGTTCGGAAAAAGCAGCGGGCGCAGGTTCGGCGAGTTCCAGCGGCTCGGGGTGCAGTGCAAGCTGGGTTTCGACCGGTGCTTGAGCACCCGGCTCGTGGTGAACCTGCGGCGGATGAGGTGGCTCGGCTACGGCGACGCTTGCGGCGACGCGGGCGATTTCGGATTCGAGCGGAGAGCGCGGCACGGGTTGCAGCGCCACGGCCACAAAGCGCGACATCACTTCGAGAACAGCCGCAATGGAAGCCGCGGCCGCTTGCGCACGGAGCATGGGGGGGAGCGCATTGGTAGCCTTGGAACTGGCGCAGGCGGAGACGATGTCGCCGACGGCTTGATGCAACTCGTCGGAAGTGCGCTGAATGCGCTCGAGATTCTCGCGCAAAGCGCGCGAGACGGCTTGTTCGACGGCGTTAGGTTCTTGTGCCATACGGTTTTCGGCGGTGTTTCGCCCGAAATCCCCCGTTTTGCAATTCTGGAAGGCCAGCCGTTTGGAGTCAACCGCCTAGGGGTACCGGTGTGCCTAATTGTTGCTTAGGCATAACCGCATGCAGGTAAAGCTCTTTTGAGGCCAAAACAGGAGAATGCCTCGTTGGGGGAGGGCGTGCCGAAGGTTTGGCTGGCGGACGGTGGTAGAATAGGAAGGTACTAAGGGGGCGACTCGGTTTCGACGGAAGCTGTCGCGGCCCGAAGGCATGCCGGGACCCACCTGCCCGTAACTTGGTGGAAACTAGAACTGCCAACAACAACTTGGCACTTGCTGCTTAATTAATTAAGCGCACGCTTCCCCGGGCTTTGCTCATGGGCCCGGTCAGAGGCGTCACACAGTGAGCTGGTCTGAGCCTTTCGGTCCGTAAGGCTTGGGCGAGAACCATCGGACTAGCCGGCTGCGTTTCTTGCTCATTCTGAGCGCGGCGGGCGAACCAAACGGAATTGAGCTAAGCATGTAGGCTTCGTGTCGTAGGGCTTTTCGGACGGGGGTTCGATTCCCCCCGCCTCCACCAACTCATCTCTTCGCATTGCCATGCCGGCATGCGGAGGTTCGACACTCCGAAGCGTTCGGAGCCGATGGCCAGCGATATTGCGGAACGCTCTGCCAGATCAGTCGGCCAGCGCAAGCTCTTTCTCAACTACTTCCTTGTGAGTCTGCGCGAACTTGGCCTTGGCCTCAATGCCCAGCCGTCCAGCGTAGTGAAGGAGCTTGTCCACGGTCCTGCGCATCGCTTCCACCGCCACTTCGTCGGCCTTGTGCCGGTCGCCAAACCCCATCGTGCGCGCCGCGGCAATCGCCCCGTTCTCCACCACCCGCAAAA
>JAYVMO010000071.1:0-11122 GCA_043758915.1 Acidobacteriota bacterium
TCGTGCAAGCGTCCCAGCCTCCGGTAGTAAGACACCAACGGCGCGGTCTGCTTTTCGTACGCTTGAAGCCGCGGTGCGACAATTTCCTCGCGGTCATCCGGCCGCTGCGCGAGTTCACCGCCGTCGTTATCGCAACGGCCGGGCACTTTCGGCAAGCGCTCGAAAATATTATAAATCTCGCCGCCCGCCTTGCATATCCGCCGGCCGGTGATTCTCTGGAGGAGCAGCCCCGGGTCGATGGCGAAGTGCACCACGATGGCCTGCTCGTATCCATGCTGCTTGAGCAGCTCACCGAGCCATTGTGCCTGGGCCACGGTCCGCGGAAAACCGTCGAACACGAAGCCGTGCGAACAGTCGGGACGATCGATGCGGTCCACGACCATCTTCAGCACGATGGAATCCGGCACCAGCTCGCCGCGCTTCATGATCGGCTCGGCTTTAGCCCCGAGCGGCGTGCCCTTAGCGATATTCTCACGGAGCATGTCGCCCGTCGAAAGATGCGGCACCGAATAGCGCTTGGCCAGCTCCTTCGCTTGCGTGCCCTTTCCCGCGCCCGGAGGCCCGAGAAAAATCACCGCGCGGTTCAACTTTCCCTGGGGCCGTGTGTCCGGCGCCACTCCACTCGTCTCCATTACCGCCGGCCGCGCAACCGGCCCTTCCGTGCAAAACCTTCGTAGTTGCGCATGACCAGCTGTGCCTCGAGCTGCTGCACGGTATCCATGGCCACGCCGACTACGATCAAGAGCGAGGTTCCACCGAAGTAGAACTGCACGCCCAAGCCCTTCAAGAACCACACCGGAAAGTGGCGGTCAAACCACGAACCGATGCCCCAGCCGAGGTGATCGAGGTGGATACCCGCAATCATCCATTCCGGGAGCAAGCAGACCATAACCAGGTAAATCGCGCCGATAAACGTCAGGCGCTTCAATATCTTGCTGACATGTTCGGAAGTGGTGCGTCCCGGCCGGATGCCCGGGATGAAACCGCCGTTTTTGCGCATGTTGTCGGCAAGCTCGGTGGGATTGAAGACGATGCCCACATAGAAAAAAGAGAACACGAGAATCAGCGTGATGTAGACCAGCGTGTAGAGGGGCTCGCCCCACTTCAGCTTATCGGCAATGTCCTTGACGAAAACGTAGCGAGTTCCCAATACCAGCGCCGCGGTCGCCGGAAAGGCGAGAAGCGAGCTGGCGAAAATCGGCGGAATGACGCCGCCGGAATTCACGCGCAGCGGCAAGTAGGAGGATTGCCCGCCCATCACGCGGCGGCCCACGACGCGCTTGGCATACTGCACCGGGATGCGGCGCTGACCGCCTTCCACAAATACGATGAAGGCGATGACCGCAATCATCAGCGCAATGAGGAAGAGCAAAGCCATGGGAGTGAACGGCCCCCAAGCCTGAGTCTTGGCCTTGTCGATCAAATCCCCAACCGCGTGCGGCAGACCGACCACAATGCCCACGAAGATGATGAGCGACATGCCATTGCCGATGCCGCGCTCGCTGATCTGTTCGCCGAGCCACATGATGAAAGCAGAACCAGTGGTTAACGTGAGCACGGTCATGAGGGTGAAGGACAAGCCCGGATGATAGACCAGCGACTGGCCGTTGAGGCTCTGGGCCTGTAGCGTGCCGGCGATAGAGAGCGACTGAATGATGCTCAGCGCGATGGTCAAGTAGCGGGTGTACTGGGTAATCTTGCGCCGTCCGAGTTCCCCTTCTTTCTGGAGGCGTTCGAGATAAGGGAACACCACGGTCATCAACTGCAGGATGATGGAAGCGGTGATGTATGGAGTGATGCCCAGCGCAAAAATCGTCAAGCGGCGGAGGTTGCCGCCGCTGAAGAGGTCGAAGATACCAAGCACGGAACCGGCCGCCCGGCTGAACAGTTCCTCGAGCACCTTGGCGTTGATCCCCGGCGTGGGAATGTGCGCACCGATGCGGTACACCGCCAGCAGCGCCAGTGTGAACAGCACGCGGTTCCGCAGGTCTTGAATGCGGAAGATGTTCTTCACGGCTTCGAGGAATCGGTTCATACGCTTGTCCTGCGTCTCTCTACTGCGCTACGACCTCAAACGTGCCGCCTGCCTTGGTGATCTTTTCCTTGGCCGACGCGCTGAACGCATGCGCGTGAATGGCCAGTTTGGTGGTGAGCTCGCCGTCGCCCAAAACCTTGATGGGGTCGCTGGCGCGGCGGATAAAGCCGTGCGCGCGGAGCAGTTCGGGAGTCACCGTTTCGCCAGCCGGAAAAGCGTTCAGTTCTTCCAGGTTGACCACGGAGTAGGTCACGCCGAACGGATTGTGAAACCCGCGCTTGGGCATGCGGCGGTGCAAGGGCATCTGTCCGCCTTCGAAACCACGGCGGCGCGAATAGCCGCGCCGGGACTTTTGGCCCTTGTTGCCGGCGCCGGCGGTCCTGCCCAGTTTTGAACCCATACCGCGGCCGACGCGGACTTTCTTTTTGCGCGAGCCCGTGGGGGGGTGCAAATTCGAGAGCGTGAACCGCCGGCGACCGCCAGCGGACGGGGTGGACGGTTTATGCTCACCACGCTTGTTCGAAGCTCTGGGACCGGTTTTGCGCCGGGCCGATTTATGGCCACCTGAAATTTTTTTCGGCATCGTTTTACTCCACTACTTCCACGAGGTGGCGCACCTTGTGGATCATGCCGCGGGTTTCCGGCGTGTCCTGGCGCTCGACCACCTGGTGCATTCTGCGCAAGCCGAGACCGCGAATGGTAGCCCGCATGTCATCGGTGCAACTGATAAAGCTGACGACCCACTTCACTTTAACGGTGCCGCCAGGATTTTTGACAAGCCTTTGGTTGCCCGCGTTCAAAGCGTTGGATTTTTTCTTGAAAGCCATTAGTTGCTCTCACCGGCGGCCTTGGATTGCCGGCCGCTGATTTCGTCCACGGTCTTGGAACGCGTCTCCGCGACTTGCGCCACGTCTTTCAAACCGAGCAAGGCAGCGAAGGTGGCCTTAACCACGTTATGGGGGTTGGAAGTGCCGAGCGACTTCGTCATCACGTTGTGAATTCCCGCCACTTGCATGACCTTGCGCACGGGGCCGCCAGCGATGACGCCGGTGCCTTCCGAGGCGGGCTTGAGAAGCACCTGCGCGGAGCCGTAACGCCCGAGCACCTGGTGCGGAATGGTGGTGCCCTTGAGGTTGAGCTTGATCAGATTCTTCTTGGCCTGCTCGATGCCCTTCTTGATGGCCATGGGCACTTCGCGCGCTTTACCCATGCCGAACCCCGCGTGACCATGGTGGTCGCCCACCACGACGAGGGCAGAGAAGCTGAGGTTCTTGCCGCCCTTGACGACTTTGGTGACGCGATTGATGGCGATGACGTCATCCTTCAACTCGGAAAGATTCACATCGAGCAGCCGGCGTACCGCTAAACTTTCCCGCAAAAGTTGCTTCGACATAGGCTTAGAACTCTAACCCCGCTTCCCGCGCCGCGTCTGCGAGCGCCTTGACGCGGCCGTGATACTTGTATCCGCCGCGGTCGAACACCACTTTAACCACTCCAGCAGCCTTGGCGCGTTCGGCAATGATCTTGCCGATCACCTTGGCAGCCGCGATATTGCCTCCGCCCTTCAAAGTCTTTTTTGTTTCGCCATCCACGGAACTGGCCGAAACCAGCGTTTTCCCGGTGCGGTCGTCGATCACCTGCGCATAAATATGACCCAGCGAGCGGTACACACACAGGCGCGGGCGCTCGGTCGTGCCTTGCACCCTGGTGCGCACACGCGTGTGAATGCGCTTGCGGTGCAGATCCTTCGATAGATTACGAACTCTTGGCGATGCCACAGTCTCTTCTCCTGAATGCTGTTGGCCGCGGAGCGGCCACACTCTTTACGCGCCGCCGGCCTTGGCTCCCGCCTTGCCGGCTTTCTTCTTGAGCCGCTCGCCGGTGATGCGAATTCCTTTTTGCTTGTAGGGGTCGGGCGGACGCAGCGAGCGGATATCGGCGGAAACCTGGCCGACCTGGCCCTTGTCCGGGCCGCTGACGATGAGATGCGTCTGCTTTTCGACGGCAATCTGGATGCCCTCGGGAATCGCAAACTCAATGGGATGCGACTTGCCGAGCGCGAAGGCGACCAACTTGCCCTTCAACTCCGCGCGGTAGCCGACGCCCACGATGTCGAGCTCCTTCTTGAAGCCGGTGGTCACGCCTTGCACGGCGTTGGCGACGAGAGCGCGTGCCAGTCCATGCAGCGCGCGGTGATCTTCGGTGGCGCGGAGGGCCGTGAGCACGCCGTCCTTTTGTTCAAAGGTGATGCCGTCCGGGAGCGGCACCGAGAGCTTGCCCTTGGGGCCCTGAACATCGATCTTGCCGGCCTGAAGCGCGATCTTCACGCCCGAGGGAACGGGAATTGGTTTGCGTCCGATACGTGACATCTCTAGTCCTTATCCTCGTTTGAAACTTCTTAAACCCAGTGACGGGCGGAGCCAGCCCCGCCCCTGCAAAAAGCCGCGCTTACCAAACTTCGCAAAGAAGCTCGCCGCCAACTTTGGCCTTGCGCGCCGCGCGGCCGCTCATCAGGCCCTTGGGCGTGGTCATAATGCTGATGCCCAGGCCGCCGACGACGGGACGAATGTCGGTGGCGCCCAGATAACAGCGCGCGCCGGGGCGCGAAATGCGCTTCAGTCCGGTGATGACACTGCGGCGGTCGGCTGTGTACTTGAGAAAGACGCGCAGCATCTTGCGGGTCTTGTTTTCGTCCACCAGTTTATAGGTGGAGATGTAGCCCTCGTCCTTGAGGATGCGCGCAATCTCCGTCTTGAGCTTCGAGACGGGGACGTCCACGCGCTGGTGCTTGGCAGCCGTGGCGTTGCGGATGCGCGTCAAAAAATCGGCAATGGGATCCGTTTGCATAATTCTCCTAAAAGGCTGCTACCAGCTCGCTTTGGTGACGCCGGGGATCTCCCCCTTCAGCGCCATGCCGCGGAAACAGATGCGGCACAACTGGAACTTGCGGATATAGCCCCGCGCGCGTCCGCAGCAACGGCAGCGGTTGCGCACGCGGACTTTGAACTTCGGTTTCTTGAGACTCTTGGCGATCTTCGCTGTGCGTGCCATTTATTGTGCTACTCCTTTTTCACGGAGCGGAAATCCGAGACCTTTGAGCAGTTCGCGGCCTTGCTCGTCGTTTTTCGCGCTAGTGGTCAGGGTGATGTTCATGCCCTTGATTTTGTCCACGCGCGTGTAATCGATCTCCGGAAAAACCAACTGGTCCTTGAGGCCCAGGGTGTAATTTCCACGGCCGTCGAAGGCGTTGGCGGGCAAACCGCGGAAGTCGCGAACGCGGGGCAGAACCACGTTGCACAGACGGTCAAGAAATTCGTACATTTTGTCGCCGCGCAGCGTGACCGCGCAGCCAATGGGCATGCCCTTGCGGATCTTGAAGTTGGCGATGGACTTCTTGGCCCGGGTGATGATGGCTTTTTGCCCGGTGATCTGGCCCAGTTCGACCGCGGCGGTGTCCAGCAGCTTGGCGTTCTGGCTGGCTTCGCCGAGGCCGATGTTCACGGTGATCTTCTGAACCTTGGGCGCGGCCATCGGGTTGTTCCAGCCGAAGCGCTTCATCAGCGCCGGCACCGTTTCGCTCCGGTATTTTTCCTGCATTCGGCTCTTCATTGCTTCCCTTCTCTAGTGCGGCCGCAAAACGGCCTGGCTTGCTAAAATCTTTACTGATCCATTGTCGCGTTGCAGCGGCGGCAACTGCGCACTTTCGTCCCGTCCGCCTGCACGGTGTGACCGATGCGTGTATGCTTTCCGCAGCTACCGCAAATCACCATCACATTCGAAACGTTGATGGAAGCTTCCCTTTCCACAATTCCCCCCTTGACGTTTTTCTGCGGATTGGGCCGCGTGTGGCGCTTGATCATGGCCACGTGCTCGACGACCAGACGGTTTTTCCTGGCGTCGATGGAAAGCACGCGCCCGCTCTTGCCCGCATCCTTGCCGGCAAGCACTTTCACGTTGTCGCCCTTGCGGATTTGAATGGTGTGGCGCTCGGCTCTGTCGTGTCTCAGCGTCATGGCTTACCAGACCTCCGGGGCCAGCGAAACAATTTTGGTGTATTTGCGCTCGCGCAGCTCTCTGGCTACCGGGCCGAACACGCGCGTACCCACGGGCTCGCCGACGTCGTTGATGAGCACCGCGGCGTTATCGTCAAAACGGATGTAGGTGCCGTCCTTGCGCCGCGCTTCCTTGCGCATGCGCACGACCACGGCTTTTACCACCGTGCCTTGTTTGACCTGGCTTTCCGGTGTGGCTTCCTTTACCGAAGCGGTGATGACATCGCCGAGGCCGGCTTTCAAGCCCGCGTCTCCGCCGAGCGGCAAAATGCACATCAGCTTGCGCGCGCCGGAATTGTCGGCCACCGTCAGCCAGGTTCGCATCATGATCATAGGTCTGCTCCCCTGTCCTGTTTACCCGGCTGACGCGTTCCGCGTCAGCACTTCTTTCAACCGCCACCGCTTGAGCTTCGAAAGCGGCCGCGAAGCCACGATGCGCACGGTGTCGCCAGGTTTAGCCTGGCGCGTTTCGTCATGCGCGTAGAACTTTTTCGAGAGGCGCACCACGCGGCGATATTTGGGGTGCTGCACCAGCCGGGTGACTTCCACGACGATGGTTTTTTCCATCTTCGCGCTGGTGACTTTGCCGGTGAGTACGGTGCGCTGGCCGCGCGTCTCTGTCGCTGCGCTTTGTGTTTCGGTTGTCATTACGCCTTCCCCGCCATCTGCGGCCGCGAAGCAGCCGTCAGCTCATGTGCGCGCAGGAGTGTGTTTACCCGCGCCAAATCTTTTTTTGCTTCGCGAAGCCGCTTGAGGGCTTCCGCTTGTCCCGTGGAGAGCTGAAAACGCAGCCGGAAAATCATCTCCGTCAGCTCTTTGTGCTGCGCGTGGAGTTCATCCACGCCCGCTTCACGAATTTTTTCAATGCGCCGCGGCATGGTTAGAATCCTCCCGCGCGAGTGACGAACTTCGTCGGAATAGGCAGCTTGTGCGAAGCCAGGGTCATGGCTTCCTTGGCTGTGGCTTCATCCACGCCCGCCATTTCGAACATGATGCGTCCCGGCAGCACCACGGCAACCCACTTTTCGGGAGCGCCTTTGCCCTTGCCCATGCGCGTTTCCGCGGGCTTCTTGGTGAAGGGCTTGTCCGGAAAAATCCGGATCCACAATTTTCCGCCGCGCTTGATGAAGCGGGTCATAGCCACGCGCGAAGCTTCGATCTGCCGGTCGGTGATCCACGCGCATTCCATGGCTTTCAAGCCGTAGTCGCCAAACGCCAGCGCTCCGCCGCGCCAGGCTTTGCCGTTGCGCCGGCCGCGCATCTGCTTTCTGTACTTGACCTTCTTGGGCATCAACATCGCTGTGTTCTCGCTTCCCTAATCTCGTTCGTACTGCATTCGGGCAACTGGCGGCGGGACATAAAACCGCCGCGACAGCGGGCTACGCTGCCGCCGTCGTTTCGCGTTCCTTTTGCACCTTGGAAGCGCGCTTGGGAATATTTTCGCCCTGATAAACCCAGCACTTCACGCCAATCACTCCGTAGGTGGTGTGCGCTTCCGCGGTGCCGAAGTCGATGTCCGCGCGCAGCGTCTGCAACGGCAGGCGCCCTTGCAGATACCACTCCTTGCGGGCGATTTCCGCGCCGTTCAAGCGGCCCGCCACGCGGACCTTGATGCCTTTGCAGCCGAAACGCAGCGCCGAGTCCACGGCTTTGCGCATGGCGCGGCGAAAGGCCACGCGCTTTTCGAGCTGCAACGCGATGGATTCCGCGACGAGCTGCGCATCCAGCTCCGGGCGGTGCACTTCCACGATGTCGATGTGCACTTCGCGCTTGGTGCGCTTCTGCACATCCTGCTTGAGCTTGTCGATCTCCGCGCCCTTGCGGCCGATGATGATCCCCGGCCGGGCGGTGCAGATGCGCACGACGAGCTTGTTGGCCGCGCGCTCGATGTCGATGGAGCTGATGCCCGCGCTCTTGAGCTTTTCTTTCAGCTCTTTGCGCAGCTTGATATCTTCGTGCAGCAATTCCGCGTAGTCCTTGTCGGCATACCACCGGGATCTCCACGGCTTGTTGTAGCCCAGGCGGAACCCGTAAGGGTGAGTTTTCTGTCCCATTACTTCTTTCCCTTCTTTGCAGGCGCTTGCTTCCCGGTCAAAGCCTTGCGAACACGGCGCGCAGTGCCGCGCACACCCTTTTGCGCTTCGGCTTCGGCCGTACTCGCGGCGACGCGCTCGGCGGCCGCCACGTGATGTTCGGCGACGCCAACCCACAGGTGCGCGGTACGCTTCTGATAACGAAACGCGCGGCCCATGGGCGCCGGGCGCAACCGCTTCCAGCGCGCACCTTCGTTCACATAACAGTTCGAGACGTACAGCTCATCCACATCGACGGGAGAGCCAGCCTCATCGGCCTTGAACACCGCATTGGCGATGGCGCTGCGCAGCACTTTTTCGATGTGTTTGGCGGAGCGCTTGGGCGTGTACTTCAGCGTGTGCAGCGCATCCTGAGCTTTTTGTCCGCGGATCAAATCCATCACCAGGCGCGCCTTCTGCGGCGACATGCGCACATGCTTCGCGTGGGCGTGGGCTTCAATCGATCCGCTGTGTGTCTGTAGGTCAGCCATGGTTTATGCCTTCGGCGCCGCTGGCGCCACGCCGCCTCCCGCAGGGGCCGGACCCGCCGCCCTTTCGAGCGCGGCTTTCACGCCGTGTCCCTTAAACGAGCGGGTCGGGGCGAACTCTCCGAGCTTGTGCCCGATCATCTGCTCGGTCACGTACACGGGGATGAATTTCTTCCCATTGTGCACCGCGATGGTGTGGCCGATCATGTCCGGCACGATCGTGGAGCGCCGCGACCATGTCTTGATGACTTTCTTTTCATTGCGCGTGTTCAGTCCTGCGACTTTGTCGCGCAAGTGGCCATCCACGAACGGCCCTTTTTTCAGTGAGCGTGCCATCGATTCCCTATTCCTCCACTCGCCGCAAGCGGCCCCACTGGGCGCGCCGCATCTTCTTGAATCCCCGCACAGGTCCCGGAACGCGATGCGAGTGCGGGCAGAAGGGGCAGACAAACCGCGTGCCCTGCGCATTCGCAGCACGATCCACAATCACTGCCCAGCCCGGCTTGCAAAGCTTGTACAGCACCGGTTCGAGCGGCGCCACCACCACTTTCTTGACCACCGGACGCACCGGCTTGGCGCTCTTTACCGCTGCGCGCTTGGCCGTTCTCTTTACCGGCCGCGTGTTGCGCCGTGCTGCTGACCGGCTTGTTCGTGTCGCTCGCATCGCTTCTACTCTCACCGGGCTGCTTTGTCGCCGCCGCCCGGTTTCTCGCCTCAGTGCCCTGCCGAAACTTTACTTGCGCCGTTCGACAATGTGCTTGTCGGTGCGCTTGTTATTCCGCGTCTTTTTGCCCAGCGTTGGGAAGGCCCAGGGCGTTTGCGGATGGTTGCCCTTCACTTTGCCTTCACCGCCCCCGTGCGGGTGATCCACGGGGTTCATGGCCACGCCGCGAACCGTCGGCTTGATGCCGCGCCAACGCGTGCGGCCGGCCTTTCCGTAGGTTTCGTTCTCATGGTCGAGGTTGCCAACCTGGCCAACCGTGGCCATGCATTCGACGGAAAACTTGCGCACTTCGCCCGAAGGCAGCTTCACCAGGGCGATATCGCCTTCCTTGCTCAGCAACTGCGCCGAGCCGCCCGCCGAGCGCACCACTTGCCCGCCGCGCCCGGGATAAAGCTCCAGGTTGTGCACCATGGTGCCCGGAGGAATGTGTTTAAACTGCAGCGCATTGCCGGGAAGAATGTCCGCGCCTTCGCCGGTGGAAACGGTAGCGCCTACTTCGAGTCCCACGGGATGCAGGATGTAGCGTTTATCGCCGTCGGCGTAGTGCAGCAGCGCCAGGTTCGAGCTGCGGTTGGGGTCGTACTCGATGGCCGCCACCTTCGCCGGAACCCCCGCTTTGTCGCGCCGGAAGTCCACCTTGCGGTAGGCCCTTTTGTGGCCGCCGCCGCGATGCCAGATCACGATTTCACCGTGATTGTTGCGTCCGCCCGAGCGCTTCTTGGATTCCACCAAGGCCTTCTCGGGCACCTGCTTGGTGATGTGGCTCTTGTCGACGACGGTGATGAACCGCCGCGACGCCGTATATGGATTAAAGCTCTTCAGTCCCATCGCTGCCTCTTACCTTCTTGATGCCTCTTTGCTTCACGCCTGGCCGCCCCGCGGCCCTCCAAAAAACCTGCTGGTACTTACAAATTCTCCGCGTACTCGATCATCTTTTCGCCTGCGGCAAGCTTCACGTAGGCTTTCTTCCAGTCGCGGCGGTAGCCTTCGTTCTGTCCACGGCGGCGCATCTTGCCGACAAACTGCGCGGTGCGCACGCCGGCGACTTTCACCTTGAAAATCTGCTGCACGGCTTCCTTGATCTGCGTCTTGGTGGCGCTCAGCGCCACCTCGAACACCACGGTGTGCTGCGTCTCTTTTACGCCCAAGCCTTTTTCGGTGATGATGGGCCGGCGAATAATCTGGTAATGAGGGGTAGCCATTGTTTATTTCTTCCCCTTTTTCTTTGCCGGCTTGGCGGCTTTCTTGGCCGCTGCCGGTTTCTTTGCCGCAGCCTTAGGCGCGGCTTCTTTCTTGGCTGGCTTGGCCGCCGGGGCAATCGTTGCGACGTCCGGAACCACCACCGGCTTTTGCTCCGGATCGAGTGTGTGGCTCAGCCGCGCCACGGCCTCCTTCGAGAGCACCAGCAAGTCATGCTTCAGCACTTCGTAAGGCTGCAGGACATTGGTGGCGGCCAGCGTTACGCCTTTGATGTTGCGGCTGGCTAGTTCCAGGTTGCGGTTCTCGCCGTAGGCCACCAGCAACGCGGACTTCTTGTGATGCAGTTTCCCAAGCGCCGATAGCAAACTCTTGGTTTTGTGCGTCTCGAGCGTCCAAGCATCCACAACCGTCAGTTTTTGTTCTGCCAGCTTGGCGGAAAGCGCCGAGCGCAGCGCGCCGAGGAGCATCTTCTTCGGCAGCGCGTAGCTGTAATCCCGCGGCTTCGGTCCATGAACCGTGCCGCCATGCCGCCAGAGAGGAGAGCGGATCGA
>JAYVMO010000072.1:0-9262 GCA_043758915.1 Acidobacteriota bacterium
CGCGACATCCAGGAAATGTTCATGGGCGTGGGCCTGGGCCCCGATTCCTACGCCATCATCGAGCAGGGCCGCATCGGGCTGATTCTCTCCACCAAGCCCATGGAGCGCCGCGCCATTATCGAAGAGGCCGCAGGAGTCACCAAGTTTAAGACCAAGAAGCGGCTTGCCGAAGCCAAGTTGGAATCTTCCAAGGTCAATCTCTCGCGCGTGAACGACATCGTCGTCGAAGTGGAAAAACAGCTCGGCTCGCTGAAGCGCCAGGCCGCCAAGGCCCGCCGTTACTCCGAAATTCGCGACCAAATGCGCGGCATCGTCCGCCAGATGCTGGCCGGCAAAGCCCGCGAACTGGACGCTGAAGCGGAGCGCATCGCCAAGAGCCTGGAAGAGCTCACGGCCAGCGAAACACAGCACGCCACCGCCATCCAGCAACAGGAAGGCGAGCAGGACCGCCTGAATCAACGCATCCACGAACTCGACGCGGAGATTCGCCAGAACCAAAACGTTCTGAATCTGACGGCGCTCGAAGTCGATCGCAGCGAAAATCGCATCACCTATAATCGCCAGCGCGCCGAAGAACTTGCCGGCCGCCACTCGCAAATCGCCACGGAGATGGCCCAAGCCAGCGCGCAGGCCGCGGAATGCGAATCCCGCAGCGCCGCGCAAGTCCAGGCCGTCACCATGCTGCGGGAAAAATCGGGCGTGCTCACCGCGCGCGTTGAAGGGCTGGCCACCCGCGCGCAATCCCGCGCCTCGCAGATCGTTGAATCCGAAGCGCGCATCGAAACGCTGCGCCGCTCCGCCTCCGACGCCGGCGAAAGCCTCCTGCTTCTGCATGGCGACCAGAAACAGGCGGAAGAAGCGCTGGTCCATCAAGCCGAAGCGCTTCGCAAGCTGGAGTCCAACGAGCATGAGCTCCTGGAATCTTCAATCCGCATCCGGGACGACGCCGACAGCGCCGCACACGATTTCGAATCCGCGTCCGCGCAGCTCAACTCGCTGAAAAAAGGCGCCGCCGAATTGCAGGCAGCAATCGCGGATCTTCGCCAGCAGCGCGAAGCCGCGACAAAAGAGGCTGACGCCCTGCGCGATTCGGTCGTCAGCGTCCGCGCTCGCCGTTCGACCCTCACGCAAATTTTGAATGACCGCTCTTATACCGCCGATGCGGTGCAAAAGCTCTTTGCCGCCAACGAGCGCGGCGGCGGCCAGGACTTCCATGCCGTCGGTGTCCTCGCCGACTACGCCGAAGTCGAGGAAGAGCACGAAGCCGCCATCGAGGAATATCTCCGCGACGAACTCGAATACGTGGTCGTCGAAACCTTCGACCACGCCCGCGCCGGCGTTTCCCTGCTGCGCGACGAAGTGGGCGGCCGCGCGACCTTTTTCGTCGATTCCCTGCGCAACCTGCGCCTCGCCGAGTACGAACCCATCGTCAATTTCCATGTCGAAGACGGCGTCATTTCGCGGCTCGACAAACTTGTCGAATTTCGCGACCCGCTGGGCGCCGCCGCCAAGCAATTCCTTCCGCGCCTGCGCTCCGCTTACCTCACGGACAGTTCCGTCGCGGCGGAAAAACTCGCGCGCGAAAATCCGCAATACGCTTTCGTTACGCCCGACGGCACCTGCTACCAGGGCCGCATGGTCACCGGCGGCCGCGCCGACGAAGCCGGCCCGCTGGGCATGAAGCGCGAACTCCGCGCGCTCGATGCCGAAGTGATGCAGCTCGAGCACGCCCTCAACGAAAAACAGGCGGCGCTCGAAGTGCTGGTCGCGGAACTCGGCGCCAGCGAGAAATCGCTGGAAGAAAGCGTGGCGCAGCAGCGCGAAGTCGAACGCAACGTGATCTCCGCGACGCATCGCCACAATCACATGCAGAGCGAGCTCGCGCGCCTGGGCCTCGACCTGACCATCTGCCAGAACGAGCTATCGCGCATTCGCCAGGACGTGGAAAACGCCCGCCAGCGCGCCGAACGCGCCAAAAACCAGCACGACATCGCTGCGACTACACGCGCCGGTGCCGAGGCCGAAAGTGCGCGCCTCACCGAAGCGCTCGCGCAACTCCGCGGTTCGATCCAAACCGAACAGAACGAACTGGCCACGGCCCGCGCCGAGCTGGCCGCCATGAACGAGCGGGTGACCGCCGCGGAAGCGCTGGCAACCCGGCTTGCGGAAGAGCTTGCCGAACTTGGCCGCCGCGAAGCCGCTCTCCGTCAGCAGGTCACTTCCATCGATGACGAGACCAGCGCGCTCGCCAAGCAGAGCGAAGAGCTTGCCCTTCAGCTCGAAGGCTTGCGCGGCGAAAAGCTTCGGCTCGAAGTTCGCCAGCGCGAACTGGAACAGGAATGGGACGCGGGGCGCACGCGCGTCACGCAGATGGAAGATCACCTGCGCATGAACCGCCAGTCATTGCAGGAACTACGCGAGCAGCGGAGTCATGCCGAGGTTGACCGCGCGAAGAATGACTCCGACCGCGAGCATCTCCGCGAGACGTGCATGACGGAAGTCAACGCGCAGCCCGAAGACCTCATCGCCACCGAAGCAGCCTTTATGTCCGGCGAAGAACTGGCCCTCGCCGAAACCAACTACCGCGAGATGAAGCAGCGCATCGACTCCATGGGCCCTGTCAACATGATGGCCCTGGAAGAATTCAACGAGTGCGAGCAGCGCTTCACGTTCCTCACGCGCGAACGCGACGACCTGCTGCAGTCCATCGCCGACACCCAGCAAGCCATCGCAGAGCTTGACGCGGCGACCAAGGAAAAATTCGAACACGCCTTCCACGCGATCAACGCGAGTTTCTCAACGGCGTTCCACACCATCTTTGGCGGCGGCATGGCCGAGATGCGCCTGACGGAGCCGGACAGCTCCGGCGATGCCGGCATCGACATCGTCGCTTCGCCTCCGGGCAAGCGGTTGCAAAACATTCTGCTGCTCTCCGGCGGCGAAAAAGCCATGACGGCACTTGCGCTGCTCATCGCCATCTTCCGTTACCAGCCGAGCCCGTTCTGTATTCTCGACGAAGTTGATGCTCCGCTCGACGAAGCCAACATCGGACGCTTCACGCGCTTGATCGGCGACATGAGCGATCAAACGCAATTCATCATCGTCACCCACAACCGCAAGACCATGGAGATGGGCAGCGTCCTCTACGGCGTGACCATGCAGGAGCCCGGCGTCTCCAAACTGGTCAGCGTCCGATGGGAAGGCGCCGACGCCCCCGCGCCCAAACAGCAAGCCGCCGCAGCCTCCGCAGCGTAATAAACTGTTGCTTTCACAAATTAACCTAAGCGGCGACGGTGGGTCAGCTTCCGAGTCCGTGACCTCTCATCAAGAATCTCGTCTGCGACGCAAGTGCCTTTGTGTCCAAAAAATCACGCGCCAGACGTTTTGCAGAAGAATCCACCGCTCGCGCCCTTTGACTTCGCGTTGCACTGCGCTAGAATGCTTCTCACTTTGTCGGGGGAACGTTTTTTTGTGTTTTCTGCTCCTGCCATGAAAGTTCTGAGGGAAACTCAATTCGCCGGGTTGCCACCAGCGGCGCGCGGCAAGGTCCGCGACATCTACGATCTCGGCGACAAACTGCTTATCGTCGCAACGGATCGCCTCTCCGCCTTCGACGTGATTCTCCCCACGCCCATTCCCGACAAGGGGCGCGTACTCACGCAACTCTCTCTCTTTTGGTTCGATCTCCTGAAGGACGTCATCCCCAATCACGTCCTCAACTCGACCGACTTCCCCGCCCCGTTTGACGTGCATCGCGACGATCTCGCCGGCCGCTCCATGATCGTGCGCAAAACGCAGCCGCTGCCCATCGAATGCGTCGTGCGCGGCTACGTCTCCGGCTCCGGCTGGAAAGATTATTGCGCTACAGGGAAAATCTGCGGCATCGCGCTTC
Source organism: Acidobacteriota bacterium (assembly GCA_043758915.1). Taxonomy (GTDB): domain Bacteria; phylum Acidobacteriota; class Terriglobia; order Acidiferrales; family UBA7541; genus Acidiferrum. The sequence goes on from JAYVMO010000072.1 coordinate 3,893, forward strand.
CCGCAGGCCTTCGCGAATCCGATCGCCTGCCCGAGCCCATCTTCACGCCCGCCACGAAAGCCGCCACCGGCCACGACGAAAATATATCGTTCGAACAATCCGCAAACTTGATCGGCAAAGACCTCGCCGAACGCGTGCGCGCCGTCAGCCTGGAAATCTACCGCCGCGCCGCCGCCCATGCCGAACCTCGCGGCGTGATTCTCGCCGACACCAAATTCGAATTCGGCCTCTTAAATAATGGCCAGCGCGGCCGCGAAGCGGCCGACGAACTCATCTGGATCGACGAAGCCCTCACTCCGGATTCTTCCCGCTTCTGGCCCGCGGCGCAGTACCAACCCGGCGGCCCTCAGCCCTCTTTCGACAAACAGTTTGTACGCGACTACCTCGAACGCATTCGCTGGCCGAAAACCCCGCCCGGCCCCGAATTGCCCGCCGAGGTCGTTGCTTCCACTCGAGCCAAATACCGGGAAGCGTATCGCATCCTGGCCGGGCACGAACTGGACTAGCTGGCAACCCGGCCCCCAACTAAGTATTCTTGTGCGGAGCGTACCAACGTGAAAGATCAACTCGAAGGGCTAGTTTCACAAATGGTGGAACGCGGCATCCTCTTTGACGAGGCCGTAGGCGAATTCGAGAAGCGTTTCATCAAGAGCGTCCTGGAACGCTCCAACGGCAATCAATCCCGCGCCGCGGAAATTCTCGGCATTCACCGCAACACCCTCAGCCGCAAGATCGACATTTACAAGCTCGACCATAACGGCCACCGCCACGGGCGTTAACTCGCGCCTCGGCCTGGCATCGACTTACCTTCCGTTCAATGAAAAACGGGCCTCCGGTTTTACCCGAAGGGCCGTTTCCAGTTCTTGATTTTCTCTTCGACTACCGCCCCGGCTTCTTCGGAGCGTGGTGCACGGGCTTCTTCGCGGGCTTCTTCCCCTTCGTCTTCTCTTTTTCTTTCGGAATGTCGTCATCCTTCACCTTGGCCTTATCCCAATACACCATGAACGCCGGATCGGGATCGTAGCTCATCAGGGTGCCCGTAAAGTGCAAGGCGCTGTCCTTCTCGACACGGGCGGCATCCGGCTGGCCTGCTACCTTCACATCCATGTTGGCCGTCGTCGCCGCATCGAACTCGGCTTCGCTGGTCACGAATGCCAGCTTGAATTCAATGGTGTCCCCTGGGATGATCTCAATCACCTTGGCCGGCACTTCGGGAAACTCCAGACCGCACGCCGCAAGCCAAGTGATCTTCGCTTTGTCGCCGCCGGCTTTCAGGTCCGTGAGCACCGAGGCAATGGTCATATCCTTTCGCGCGGCATCCAGGTCCGCGCTGGCCGGCAGCGTGTAGCTCGCCGGACGGTCGGCGGAACTTTTCGCCAATTGCAGCAGTTCGTTCAATTCCGCGTCTGTCAGGCTGTCGCAGACGTTTCCGCCCTGATAACTGGCGATCAGTCTGCGCAAGTAGCTCTGCACCGACTTCGCCTGGGCCTGATTGGCGCGCTTGGCCGTTACCGCCCGCGCGAACGACCAATACGCGTCCATCGTCTGTGGCGGTGTCATACCCTCGTAGGCCAATCCGAGCTGGTAATTGGTGACCGCGTCATCCGGATCGAGGGCCAGCACGGCTTTGAAAAACCCGGCGGCAGCGGAAAAATCCTTTAGCGTCATCGAAGCGTTGCCCGCCGTATAGTTGAAGAGAATCGTGGGCTGTTGTTTCTGCTTCGTGAAGTCTTCCGCACTCATGGCGCCAGGCTTCTTCAGATCGTTCATGGCTTTCAAACCCGCCACCGCCGCGTCCCTGGCCTTCGTCGCCTGCTCCTGGGCTTCTGGAGCTGTAGGCTTGATCGCCAGCGTGGTGTAGGCCAGCGCTCGCGCGTAGAGGGCCTCGTACCTCACGGGCGCTTCGGCCTTGCCGCCCAGCGCGATCAGCTTGTCGGAGTACTCCATCACCTTTGGATAATTCTTGAGCTGGTTGTTGGCCCGGTAGTAGAGCGGATAAACATAGACGAGAAGATTGGAACTCGGATACTTCGAGACAAAATCGTCCAGACACTTCACCAGCGGCGCGGGGTTTTTCTCCGCCGCGCAGGCTTGGTAGGAGTTGTACTCCGCAATCGTGTACGGCTGCTTCCCCGCACCGGCGTCTTGCGCGCTCGCCGCGCTCCCAAGAATCAAACAAAGCGCCGCCACCATCGCGAGGCCCGCCACTCTTCGTGTTCCGTTCATTCCTGTTTCTCCTCGCTCGAACTGCAAGCCTGAGTTTTCTGCTTCCCGTGCACCCCGTGAATTCCTGCCGGGAGCTACTTTAATTCGAAAGACCTTGGGATTATAGGAAAGCCCGCTGCTGTCCGCAAGCCGTTACCCGGAGGGAACGTGATGTCTTTCAGCTATTTTACATGCACCCGGCAGCTTCTGTTTTGCAACCCTCGGCAGCCTCGCGCGCTCCCAAGCCCCGCCGAAAGCTCTAATGATAGGATGAGTGTGGCATAAAGAGAGTGGCCCGCACGAGGAAGATTTCTCTTGGCTGTGACGAACGAACCTAATCCGGGAACTAGCGCGCCGGCGGCATTGTTACACGCTGTCGCTTTGATTACCGGCGGCAGCCGCGGCATCGGGCGCGCCATTGCCCTCCGGCTTGCTGCTCTGGGTGCTTCCGTGGCCATCTGCGGCCGCGACCGCGCGGCTCTCGCGGACTCCGCCGCGGCTTTGGCAAAGATCGGCGGCCGCGTTTTTTCCCACGTTGCCGACGTCACTCGCGACGCGGAGGTGCACGACCTCGTCGCAAAAACGGAATGCGCATTGGGCGGCATCTCCATCCTCGTGAACAACGCAGGCATGGGCCTCTTCGGCCCGGCGCATGAAAAAACCGAAGCCGATTGGGACCGCGTCCTCGACAGCAACCTCAAGAGCGTTTTCCTCGTCTCTCGCGCCGTTATTCCCTCCATGATTCGCCGCGGATCCGGCGACATCATCAACATAAGTTCTCTCGCCGGACGAAACGCCTTCCCCGGTGGCGGCTTGTACTGCGCCTCCAAGTGGGGACTGCAAGGACTCTCTTCTTGCATGGCTGAGGACCTTCGCGATTACGGCATCCGCGTCAGCATCATCGCTCCCGGCAGCGTCGCCACCGCATTCTCAGGCCGCGGCCCCAAGAACCCCTCCAAGGTTTTGACTCCCGAAGACGTCGCCCACGCCGTCGCCATGGTCGTCACGCAAGGCCCGCAAAGCTTCCTCAGCGAAATCCAGCTCCGCCCGCTGCGCAAATCCTAGCGCCCACCGCCTAATCATCAAGGCGCCCACGCCTCGTCATCACTGCACTTTTGTCTTGTCGTCCTGAGCAAAGCGACCGAAGGTCCCGGCCTTGCCGGAAAGGATCTCAACCATGGCCCTGTTACACCAGGACCCGCCAGCCTCGATATTTTCCTCTTGACAATCATCGTTATAACGACTATTTTGGTGTCGTGAGTCCACGCTGCAAACCCTCCCGCTCCCCCATGCCCATCGAGGACCGCCTCTACGTCGCCCTCCTCGCCACCGCCGACGCCCTCAGCCTCCAAGCCGAGCAACTCCTCAAATCCTCCGGCCTCACCGGCGCGCAATACAACGTCCTGCGCATCCTCCGCGGCGCCGAACCGCAAGGCCTCGCTTGCCGTGCTATCGCCGATCACATGATCTCTCACGACCCGGACATGACCCGGCTGCTCGACCGCATGGAAAAGCGCGCCCTCATCACCCGCGAGCGCCAGACCGACGACCGCCGCGTGGTGCTCACACGCGTCACTTCCCAGGGGCTGGCCATTCTAAAATCGCTCGACCAGCCCGTTCACCATCTTCACCAGCAGCAATTCCGCCACATGCCGGCAGCGCGCCTCAAGTCGCTCGCCCAGCTTCTGGAAGCACTGCGCGCTCAGGGAACGCCGTAGAACATTTTCAAGAAAGAGTTTCGAACGCACCATCAAGCAGAAAAGGGAGAAAAATCAATGAGCAGTTTTGTTTTACGGATTGCAGTCACCGCCGGCCTCGCAGCCGTTCTTTCGCTGCCCGCCGCAGCCGCTACTTCCACCTGGCAGATCGACCCGGCACATTCTTCCGCGCAGTTTAGTGTTCGGCATCTGGCCATCTCCACCGTGCGCGGCGCCTTCAGCAAAGTTACTGGCACCGTGCTGTTGGATGCGAGCGACATTACCAAGTCCACTGTCGAGGTCTCCATTGACGTGTCCACCGTCGACACCCGCGAGCCTGACCGCGACACCGATCTCCGCAGCGACCATTTTTTTAACGTGGCCCAATATCCCGCCATGACGTTCAAGTCCAAAAAAGTCGTTCAAGTCTCTCCCGGAAAACTCGAGGTCACTGGCGACTTCACCCTGCACGGCGTCACCAAGGAAGTCGTCCTCGATGTGGACGGCCCCACCGCACCCATCAAGGATCCCTGGGGCAACCAGCGCGCCGCCGTCAACGCCACAACCAAGATCAATCGCCAGGACTATGGCGTGAAGTGGAACGCCACCATGGACAACGGCGGAGTCGTCGTCGGGGATGAAGTGTCCATCACTCTCGACGTCGAAATGGTCAAGCAGGCAAAGTAAGCAAATGGAACGGGCAACTTCCAATCGCCAACTGAGAACCGCGGGCGGTCTGCTCGTACGCCCCGCATTTCTTCATTCATCCAATCCCAGAGAGAAAGCAAAGGATCAACGAAATGAACAAGCCAGCACCGACTGATTTTCCAGTTCACGATCTAATCCGCGACCGTTGGAGCCCCCGCGCCTTCACCGATAAGCCCGTCGCGTCGGAGGTTCTCCGCAGTCTCTTTGAAGCCGCGCGCTGGGCCCCCTCCAGCTTCAATGAGCAGCCCTGGGCTTACCTGGTAGCCACCAAAGAGGACCAGGAGAATTTTGCCAAGATGCTCGGAGTACTGATCGAATTCAATGCCGGCTGGGCGAAGCATGCACCGGTTCTGGCCCTCGCCGTTGCCGAATTGGCGTTCGCGAAAAATGGCCAGCCGAATCGCAATGCGCAATACGATACCGGCGCGGCCACGGCCTTACTCTCCGTCGAAGCCACCGCACGCGGCCTTGCCGTTCACCAGATGGCCGGCTACGACCCCGACAAAGCTCGCCAGGTCTTCGGCATTCCCAAGGAGTGGGCGGCCATCGCCGCGATCGCCATCGGTTACGCGGGTGAGCCCGCGTCTTTGCCGCAGGCGCTTCGCGACGGCGAGGTGGCCCCGCGCGCACGCAAGCCCCTCGATGCATTTGTCATGACCGGCTCTTGGGGGCATACTGCTTCTTTCGTATCGAACATTCGCAAGTAGAGGTTCCAGCTCCGCGGCATGCACAGCGCTCTCGAGTTCCTTCTTCGACATGG
>JAYVMO010000073.1:0-20233 GCA_043758915.1 Acidobacteriota bacterium
GCCTTTTCAAGAAAGCGGCGGAGCTGGGGCTGACCGGCGTGGCGTTTCCGGAAGCCGAAGGCGGCGCGGGCTTCGACCACATTGCTTACACCATCGTGATTGAGGAGATTTCGCGGTGCTGCGCGTCGACCGGAGTGATTCTTTCCGTGCAGAATTCGCTGTACTGCGACCCGCTGCACCGGTTCGGGACGGAAGAGCAGAAGAAGAAGTTTCTGCTGCCGTTCACCCGCGGCGAAAAGATTGGATGTTACGCTCTGACGGAGCCGCAGGCGGGATCGAATGCCGCGGCGTTGCAGACCAAGGCCGTAAAGAAGGGCGACAAGTACATCATCAACGGCACGAAAGCGTGGACCACGAATGGCGGCGCGGCGGATGCGGCGATTGTTTACGTGAATACGGAGCCAGCAAAGGGCGAAAAAGGGATCACCGCGCTGATAGTGGAGAAGGGCACACCTGGATTCAAGGTTGGCAAAGAAGAAAAAAAACTGGGAATCAATGCCACGGCGTGCAGCGAATTGATCTTCACCGATTGCGAAGTGCCGGTGACGAACCGCATCGGGAATGAAGGCGAAGGATACAAAGTGGCGCTCTCGACGCTCGATGGCGGACGTATCGGTATTGCAGCACAGGCCACCGGCATAGCGCAGGGCGCGTTCGAAGCCGCGTTGAAATATTCACAGGAACGCATGGCGTTTGGACACCCGATTTCGCAGTTCCAGGCGATTCAGTTCATGCTCGCCGATATGTCGACGGAAATCGATGCGGCGCGGCTGCTGATCCGCAAGGCCGCATGGAAGCAGGACAGCGGAGCACGCTTCAGCATGGATGCGGCCATCGCCAAGCTTTTCGCCAGCGAAATGGCTACGCGCGTTACGCACAAGGCCATCCAGATTCACGGCGGTAACGGCTACAGCCGTGAGTATCCCGTCGAGCGCAACTACCGCGACGCGCGCATCACCGAAATCTACGAGGGGACCAGCGAAATTCAGCGTTTGGTTATCTCCGCGTGGGTGCTGAAGTCCTAGATGCTCGTGAATCGCGACTTGTGACTCATGGAAGACCAAGAACACCTCTCGCCGTGGAAACGCCGTGATTTGATCGCGAATGACGATCGGCGAATCATGATTCACTGCCCCGTAGTATCCTGACAGCGTGCTTGAACTTGAGTGCGGACTTGAATTCGATCCTGCGCGCGAGGAGGAGTTCTTTCCTGCCCTGCCGGCGAGTGCCGCGGTTTGCTTGATCGAACCGCGAGAAGATAAAGCGGAACCGTTCCTGATTCGCACGCAGAATTTACAGCGGCGGCTGCAGCGGTTGCTGGGGCCATTCGATCCGTCAAGCAAGCGATTGAACCTGCGCGAGTTTGCGCGCGGCATTCGTTACCGCATCACGGGGTCGGCGTTCGAGCACACGCTCACGTACTATCACCACGCGAAGAGACTATTCCCGAAACGCTACCGCGATCTGCTACGGCTGCGTCCGCCCGTGGTTCTGAAGGTGAATTTGCGCAATGCGTATCCGCGGTGCTACGTGACGCGGAGGATTCCGGTCGATTCGGCGGGGCTGCCTGCAGGCGGCCTTTACTATGGACCGTTTGCGGCGCGGCGCTCCGCGGAAGCATTTGCCGAGCGCGTGCTTGATCTGTTCAAGGTGAGGCGCTGCCAGATCAAAATCCGGCGAGATCCTACGTTCCCCGGATGCATCTATTCGGAAATGAAAATGTGCCTGGCGCCGTGCTTCGCGGGCTGCACTGAGGAAGAATACGGAACAGAGGTGCAGCGGCTGGTTCAATTCCTGGAAACCAGCGGAGAGTCACTGCGCACAGCCATGGAGCAGGAGCGCGAACGGGCAAGCGAGGAACTCAATTTTGAACGCGCAGCGGCACTGCACAAGAAGGTCGAAAACTTTGATGAAGTCTTGCGCGGACGGCCGGAGTTCACGCGGCGGATTCAGGACCTGAACGCGGTGATCCTGCAGCGAGCGGCAGAAGAGCAAACCATCGGTGTGTTTGCGGTGCACGGCGCCAGGATCGCCGAGCCGTTTTTTCTGCGCTTTGCCGAAATGGCCAGCCAGCCGAGATCCGCAGAAGAGATTTTCCGGGATCACTTGGACCAACGACGGGCGGACCAAAAGCGGGCGGGGCAAGCCCCGCCTCTACGCTCGTTTTTGGATGGGGACCTGGGCGAGCATCTGTGGCTGTTGGCGAGGTGGTTTTACAGCAATCCGCGGGAGGGCGAGATTTTCTTTCACGAAAAGGACTGGCCGTATCGTAGGATTCTGCGAGCGTGTTCGCGCCTTCTTGCACCAAGAACAGGCGCGTCAGAAACGACGGAAGCAAAGGGCCCGGACCAAGCAAACGAAGGAGCGAAATGAGCACATCCGCCACGAAGGAAGGCACGGGACGTTACGCGCAGAAATTTTCCGGCCGTGCCGCGGAGGGGCATTTCCGCGAAGCGCAGGGGCTAACATTATCTTCGCTGGGCATTGGAACGTATCTGGGACAGGCCGACACCAAGACGGACGCGGGCTACACGGCGGCGGTGGCAGCAGCGGCGGAGCACGGGATCAATGTTATTGATGCGGCGATCAACTACCGTCTTCAGCGGAGCGAGCGCAGTATCGGGGCGGCCATCCAACAATTGGCCGCCAAAGGCATGGCGCGCGACGAGCTGCTGATCTGCACCAAGGGCGGCTACCTGACGCCCGATGGCGCCATGCCCGAAGATCCCAACGAATATTTTTTCAAGGAATACATCCAGGCGGGCGTGTTTAAACCAAACGACATCGTGGCGGGAAGCCATTGCATGACGCCGCGTTTTCTGGAAGATCAGCTGGGACGCAGCTTGCGCAATCTGGGGGTGGACTGTATCGACGTCTATTATCTTCACAATCCGGAATCGCAACTCGCGGAAGTGTCGCGGCCGGACTTTCTCGAGCGCGTGCGAGATGCGTTTATTTATCTGGAGTCCGCCGCAGCGGCGGGCCAGATTCAGTTTTACGGGATGGCCACGTGGAATGGTTTTCGCCAGGAGGCACGCGCGCGCGATGCCATGCAGCTCGGCGAGTTTGTCCAGATCGCCCGCGACATCGCCGGAGAAAAACACCGCTTCCGGTTCGTGCAGATTCCCTTCAACCTCGGTATGACGGAGGCGCTTACGCTCGGCAACCAGCAGTTCGACAGCCGAGACAGGACGGTGATGGAGGCTGCCAGTGACCTGGGGATCACCTTGATTGCCAGCGCTTCGCTGTTGCAAGGCCAGGTGGCAAAAAATTTGCCGGCGTTTGTGGCCGGTGCATTCGGGTTGGAGAACGATGCGGAGCGGGCGCTGCAATTTGTGCGGTCGTCGCCGGGGATTACCACGGCGCTGGTGGGAATGTCGCGCGTGGAGCACGTGCACGCCAACGCGCGGCTCGTGGGGCTGCCGCCCGCGACGGTGGAGGAATTCAGCAAGCTTTTTTCACGGGGCGAGGGAGCTTAAAGCACGGAAAGAAATTACACAGAGGGCACAGAGACCACAGAGTTCACGGAGAGTTCGAGGCGAGAGCATCAGTCCCCGGCCTGAGTACCGAGTGCGGGATGATGATCGGTGAGCCAGGCAGTGATGGCGCGATCGAGTTCGCCGAGTTTGCCGGCAAAAAAATGATCTGCCCCTCGCACTTCGACGAAGTGGTTGTCACCGGGAAGTGAAGCGACAAGAGCAGCGACTCGATCGAGCGCACCGAACTCGTCGTTGCCGCCCTGCACGAAGAGTTTGGGCTTGGCGCAAACGGACAAATAGGAAAAGTCCGCGCTGTTGACCGGGGCGCCGAGAGCGATGAGCCTGGTAACGCGTGCGTCCTCACAACCGACTCGCAAGCCAACCCAGGAACCGAAGCTAAAGCCCGAGAGCAAAAGCGCAACACCAGGAGATTCGGCTGCCAGGAAATCGAGCGCGGCGCGCACATCGCTTTGCTCACCGCGGCCGCGGTCATGTGTGCCGGCACTCAGTCCGGCGCCTCGAAAATTAAAACGCAGTACGGGCATGCCCAGCGCCGCAAGCGATTTTGCGGTCTGGTACACCACTTTGTTGTGCATGGTGCCGCCGAAGAGAGGATGCGGATGGCACACGAGCGCGGCAAGAGGCGGCGGTGCGCTACCGGATGGTGTCCAGAGGATGGCTTCGAGGCGCCCGGCAGGGCCCTGTAGAAAAAAATTTCGCGAATCGTGCGCGCTACTCATGGAAGCCTTTTCAACCGATTTTCAGTGTAACGCAGGGGTGGAAAAAGTCCGAACCGGCGGATTCAATAGAGGAAGCTACTGCAACCGGCATACCGCAATGGAAAGCGCGGAAGTGTCCGGCACAGGTTCGACGCGCAGTACCAGCGAGCGGAATTCGCCATGATTTGGCCAGGGAGAATACCCGCAGGGGTCGAACGACGCGAATAGATGGGCGCCGGGCTCGTACTCGCGATTGCTGCGAAGCCGCATGCCCCCCTCAGAGACATCCACGGTCATCGCTTCCTCGAACCACGGCATGTGCTCCAGGCGCACGCGCACGGGCAAGGCCAGTGGGCGGCGCGGGCTGCACCTCCGCTCGGACTCTTTGACCTGACCATGGCCATTGGAGGAGTGCGGCGATCCCTGAAAGTGGAGGGCCACGGCATGGATCTTCGGTTCATCGAAGAGTTGCAGCGCCCGCGTCAACTCGTTGAATTTTGCAGCGTGTGCTGCCGCGGCTGCCGTGGTCATTCGGTTTGCCGTGGAAGCGTTATTGAATGGCCGGACTTCCTGAGCACTGCAGCGCATGACCCGGGCGGGAATCTCGGGTTGGCTATCGGCAAGTGAAGCATCGTAGGGAAACGTGACCCAGAGGATCACGCCCGCGGTATGGGGTTCCTTGCAAGAGACCAGCAAACCGCTGCGTGAGGCGTCCACCGTTTCGCACAATTCTATCTTTTGGCCAAATGGCGCAGTCCAGCGGAGACGCACCGGAAGGCGGAGCCGCGCACGGCGATGCTCGCGGTAGAACATGGGGCAACAATAAGGCCACAACCGACGCTATAACTCGGAGTATACACTCAGGGGTATGCAAACCGATAAGACCTCGTACTAGGACAAAAAAGACGCATTTTCGCGTTGCAGTTTGCCTGCGCCAGTGATAGCTTTGCGTCGATTCCTGCCAGATCCCAGGGGGTTCCATGGCTGATGGAGCGGATCGCCGCGAAGCGCAGCGATTCACAATGAGCTTGCCCATGCGCGTCCTGCCGGGCGAGGCTCGCCGGTCTGAACTCGTGGCCCATACCCGGGACGTCAGCTACCGCGGACTTTACTTCCTTGCCGAGACACATTTCGACATCGGCAGCGCCATTGAATTCGTGATCACTCTTCCGCAGCAGGTCACCCAGTCGGGCGACGTGAACATCCGCTGTCAAGGGCAGATCGTGCGCGTCGAACCAAGCGCCAACGGCCACATGGGGATTGCGGCAAAGATCGAGCATTACGAATTCCTCTCCGCTGCGGCCTCCGCGGCATAGGTGATTCCCAGCCGCCTGGTTTTCCGACGGCAGCATCTCCCTCCTCGGGGCTACATCCGGGTACAATCACTGCGATCGGTTCTTTCCAGCAGGGGGATCCATGTATCACTACGACGCCAAGACCGCGCTCGAAGAATTGCAGGAAGACGCGTTGCTGCCGCATCCCGTGAAGCTGCGCGACATGATCCTGCGCACCAAGCTCGACCCGAAAAATGCCCAGGTACTGAATCACGAATTCCAGGAATACCTGACGCAGTTTGGCGAACTGCAAAAAGCGGCCCGCGGGATACTCGAGAAAATCGCGGCTGGACAGCCTAAATCCGCATGACGCGCATCTGGACTATGCCGCTCGGCTCGTGCGGGTTTACAAGTTCGCTCCCCGCATGGCCCGGCCCCGTGCGGCAGCGACCATCGCCGAGGACGCCCTTCGGCTGGTAGACTGACAAAGCTGCGCGGAACGGCCTGCGGTGAGTTTGGCCTGCAAATGCTGCGCACGATGGAAATTCATGCGACGCAACACACTGCTGATCGACGCGGACGACACGCTCTGGGAAAACAACGTATTCTTCGAGAAGCTGATCGAAGATTTTATCAGTCTTGTCGAGCCTTGCGGCTACACGCGCGCTTATATCCGGCACGTCCTGAATGAAACGGAGCGGAAGAATATCCGCCAGTATGGATATGGCGCGCGCAGCTTTGGCCGTTCGCTCGAGGAGACCTACATCAAGCTCGCGGAGCAGATGGCCAAGCGCGAGATCCTCGCCCAGATTCACGGGCGGGTGATCGAACTGGAACGCACGCCGCCGAAAATTCTCGATGGTGTTCCGGAGACGCTCGCCTATCTCACCGAGCGGCACCGGCTGATACTTTTCACGAAAGGGGAGCCCGCCGAGCAGGCCGCGAAGGTTGAACGCTCCGGGCTGCAAGGCTTCTTCGAATTCATCGAGATCGTGCCGGAAAAAGACCCCGCCACTTACGGCGGCCTGGTACACAAACACAAAATCGTGAAGGCGCAAGGCTGGATGATCGGCAACAGCCCGCGCAGCGACATCAATCCGGCGATGCAGATCGGGCTGAACGCCGTGTACATCCCGCACCAGCACACCTGGCACCTCGAACATGAGCCGGTGACGGCAGGTTCGGGAAAGCTGGTGATTCTGCCGGCATTTCGCGAGCTGCGCGGACATTTTTAGCATCCCTGCCGGACGCTGCTTAGTGCCCAAATTGGACGTTGTATTCCCGCGGCCTTGGCGGAATCTAATAGCTCAAAATCCTTTTTGGAGGAGCATCCCATGGCCACAACCACAACTTCCCCGGGCACCGACTGGCGGCAGGAATGGTTCGAGTTTGAAGACGCCACCTACCTGAACCTCGCGGGCAACGCGCCGATGCCCAAGGTCTCGCTGCGCGCCGTGCAGGCGGCGCTGGAATGGAAGAAATTTCCGCAGCGCATACCCGATTCCGCGTACTTCGAAGTGCCGAACCGCGTACGTGCTTCGATCGCTCGATTGATTGGCGCGAAGGCGGATGAAATTGCGCTCACCACCGGAGCAAGCGGGGGCATGACGGCGGTGGCCTACGGACTGTCGTGGAAACCGGGCGATGAAATCCTCACGGCCAAGGGCGAATTCCCGCTGCAATTCACGACGTGGAAACCGATGGAAGAACGCGAGGGCGTAAAGCTGAAGATTGTTTCGCCGCGCGAGCGCTTCATGACGGCGGACGATTTCATCGCGGCATTAACGCCGAAGACCAGATTGATTTCGGCAAGCATGGTGCGCTTCGACGACGGCTCGCTACTGGATGCGGCACGCCTCGCGACGGCGTGCCACGCGCAGGGAGCGCTGCTGCTGCTCGACGTGAGCCAGAGTTGCGGCGCGGTTCCATTTGACGTTGGGCAACTGGGGGCCGATTTTCTCATCTGCGCGGGCTACAAATGGCTGCTCAGTCCTTTCGGCACGGGTTTCTTCTGGGCCAAGCAGGAGCATATCGACACTGCGCGGCCGGGACCTTTCTATTGGATGGCCTTGGAAGGCATGGAGAGTTTTTCAGGTCTGAATTTCAGCGATCCGAAGCCTGCGCGCAGCGCAAAGCGGTGGGATTCGGCGGAAACAGCCAGCTATTTCAACCTCTCGGGCATGGATGCATCGCTGGAGTTCGTGCTCAAGATGGGCGCGGAAACCGTGGCCGCGCACAATCGCGGCTTGATCGAGTTGCTGTATGCGCGGCTGCCCAAGGACCGCTGCGTACCCACGAGTCCACTGGACGCGGCACGGCGCGGCCCCTATGGCTGTTTCGCGGGGCGCACGCCGGAGAAAACCGCGGCGCTGTATGAAAAGCTCAAGAAAGAAAATGTGGTCGTCAGCTTGCGCGAAGGCAATCTGCGCGTTTCGCCGCACCTCTATAATACGGAACGCGATATCGACCGTCTCATCTCCGTGATCACCACATGACACAACCGGGGCCGTGGCCGAAAATTGCCGTGATCGGTGCGGGCGCCGTGGGCGGCTACTTTGGCGGGATGCTGGCGCGCGCCGGTGCGCCGGTGGTGATGATCGGACGTCCGGCGTTCGTCGATGCCGTCAGGAAGAATGGCCTGTTCCTGGATACGCTGCAGTTTCAGGAAAGCGTGCGCGTGGAAGCGGCGGCGGAGTTGAGCGCGGCACGCGGCGCGGAAATCGTTCTCTTCTGCGTAAAAACAACGGACAATGCCGCGACGGCGCGCGAGTTGGCTCCTCTGCTCGCGCCGGGTGCGACCGTCGTCATCCTGCAGAATGGCGTCGACAATGTGGAGCAGGTTCGGTCCGCGTCCGGCCTCGAAGCCCTGCCGGCGGTGGTTTACGTCGCGGCCTCCATGCCGGAGCCGGGCCGCATAAAGCATGTAGGCCGTGGCGACCTCGTCGTCGGTCCGAAGAATGAGAAAACCGAACGCATTGCGGCACTCTTCACCCGCGCGGGCGTGCCATGCAGAATCTCGGACAATATCGATGGTGAGCTGTGGACCAAGCTGTTCTGGAACTGCGCGCTCAACGCCATCTCTGCGCTGGGCCACGCAAAATATGGCCAGATCGCGGCGAGCGCCGATGCGCGCAGAATGGTGGAAACGATTGTGGAAGAAGTGCTGGCAGTGGCGCGTGCGGCGAATGTCCATCCACCTGGCTTGGAAGATTCGCAAGCGGCGCTGGCCGGTGCTCTGAAGATCGCGTCGCAGATGAGCGCCGCTTTCTCATCGACCGCGCAGGACATCCAGCGCGGCAAGCGCACGGAGATCGATTCGCTTAATGGCTACATCGCACGCCGCGGCGCTGAGCTCGGCGTGCCCACGCCCGTCAATCACGCGCTATACACCCTCGTGAAACTCCTGGAAGGCCGCTCCTAATTCCGTCCTGACAGATTTAGTTTTTGAAGGATTCCGGCAGGTGAAACGGGATGTGCACGATGGCTTCGAGCTCGACAGGCTCGCCCTGTTTCGACGCGGGATGAAATTTCCATTGGCTGAGGGCCTCCATGGCATTGGCGTCCAACTGCTCATCGATACCAGTTACCAACTGGATGCTGTCCACCGAGCCGTCGCGCCGGATCACGGCATAGAGCACGACTTCTCCCTCGACTCGATCCCTGATTAGCGACGGAGGATATTTCGGATCGATTTTCTTCACGGGCACGGGGGCTGCCAAGTCCGGTGAAACCATGCGCGGCACGTCCGGATTGATGCGCATTTCGGAAAAATTCAGGATCCAGCTTCCCGTCGAGCTGTTCAGGTTCGGCATGTTCACATTGAGCGTGTAGACCTTTTTCGAGGCGAAGATCTGTTCTGGTTTGGCGCCGGGCGGCAATGCGGCAAAATCCGGCGGCCCGGTTCTTTCCGGCAAGTCGTAAATTTTCACGTGAGGCTCGGGTCTCGTGAAAAGCAATCGCGGAGAGGGCGAGCTGATTTTCGCCGGGGCTCCTCCCAATCCGGAAACGCCGCTCTTCGCGGGCGGATTTCCACCGCTGATGCTCACTCCGAGAGAATCTTTTTCCGTGCCGCCCGTCGTGGTTCCTCCGGTGCTTTCCGGGCTACCCTTAGCGTTCCCGTTCGCGCCTGGGGTGCTATTTGGCGAGCCTCCGGGAACTCCAGGCTGTTTCCCATCCGGCGAAATGGAGATGCGCGACGAAAGGTTGCCCTGGGGCGGCTGGACATTCGGCGCGGGCGGCGCAGGCGTTGCCGAAAGAGCGATGAATGCGAATGGATTCGCATTTGCCGCGCTCGCCTGGGCTGCACCCACATCAGGAGCGAGACCGACATCGCCGCTTTGCTTGCGCTGCGCAACGCGCGGCGCGGATCCGGCGTTCAACTCCAGCTTGGGCCTCGCCGGCGAGTTGGAAGAAGCAGGAAGCGTAATCTCCGCAAAGTGCGGGTCAAGGCTCGGCACGTCCGGCAACGGCGCCGACGTCACCGTCGCGACGCGGCGCACCCGCGGCCGAAGTTCCGCAAACGTCTTTTCGCTAATGGGGAGGCGCGGACGCGCCGGTCCCGCCATCGCCGGCAGTTGCACGATATTCGCAAAGTTCGGAAGTAATTTAGGCGGCTCGGGCGGCGCAGCGGGACGGATCAGCGTCTGCCGCGGGTGCGTGGGATGCACGGGATCGGTGAAGATGCGCTGCCGGGGATGAAATGCGTCCGCACCTTTTGGCGGGAGAGGTTTTTCCGGCTTCCCGCGCGGGCTGGGCTTGGCTTTCTCGCCGGGAATTCCCAGCAGCGGCAAATCGTTGATTGGTCCCGACCAGGTGAGCTGCACATTTTCGAACGCGTTATTCTTGCGCGCCGCCGCGGGGAGCTGCGGAAAGGGAAAAATGAGAAACACAACGTGCCAGAGCGCGGCGGCGAACACCGCTCGGCGCGGAACGCGTCCTTCAATCCAGCAATCCCGGAAGAATTTGCCGCCTTGGAATTTTTTCGGCGCCTGCTGACCGCCGATCAGCAGGCGTACGCTGCTCGCAAGGCTTTGCCGGAAATCGCCCCAGCACACGTACAATTGTGGAGAGCCTCGACCGGGCAAGTGCACCGCCGCGGCAGATTTCTCTTCCTGGCCCAAAAGGTCGAAGGGATTGTAGACCTGGTCCGGTGACATCACTCTCTCAAGTATACCGCGCCGCGCGGCTGCAACCGCGAGCAGCAAGCCGCGCAAGCCGCTGCAGAATAGATGGAGAATCGCGCCAAGAGGTTTACTCCCCCGATCCGATTTCGTTGTCTCCGGCGGCGCTTTTGCGGAAGAAACTTAGCGCCGCATCACCCTGTTTGAGGATCCGGAAGCGCTGCAAAGCACCCGCACGCTGCGGGAGATCGAATTTCACGCCATGCTCGGCGATCACCATACCCCCGGGCGCAAGAAAGGTGGCCGCCCCCAGAAATCGCAGGACACGTGCATACTCTTCGGCGGCAGCATAGGGCGGATCCAGAAAAACAAAATCAACCGGCGGATTGCCCGGCTCGTGTCTGGTGGCCAGCATCTCAAGTCCCCGCAGAACATCGACAGCCAGCACCGTCACGCCAGAGCGCACGCCGAGCGATTCCAGGTTGCGGCGGATGAGCGTCGCCGCGGGTGGATGATTCTCGATGAAAACAACGTCGGCGGCGCCGCGGCTGAGCGCCTCGATCCCCATGGCTCCCGTTCCAGCAAAAAGATCGACAAATCGCGATCCAGCAACTCCCGGCCCAAGCACGTTGAAGAGTGTCTCGCGCAGGCGGTCGCTGGTTGGACGGAGTGCCAGCCCTTTAAGGGTTTTCAGAATACGGCTGCGGTACGTTCCGGCGATGACGCGCATGGTTTTTGACGAACAGCCTCAGCCGACTCGCGCGAGATGATACCGCCGTTGCCATTGCGCGGGTAACGACCTCAAGATGCTCTGCAACGCCTGTGCCTGGCCCGCATCGTCCCCGAGTGCGAAGGCCTCGCGGCGCGCCAGTTCAAGCAAATCACGGTCGCGCAGCAGATTGGCAATGTGAAAGCCGAGATCGCCGGATTGGCGCGTGCCAAAAAATTCGCCGGGGCCGCGCAAGCGCAGATCGGTTTCGGCAATTTCAAACCCGTTCGACGTGCGCACCATGGTTTCGAGCCGCGCGCGCGCCTCATCCGTCATCCGCGCGGGCGCAACCAGGATGCAATGCGATTTCTTCGCGCCACGGCCGATGCGGCCGCGCAATTGGTGCAGTTGGGAGAGGCCAAAGCGTTCGGCATGTTCGATCACCATCACCGTCGCGTTCGGCACATCCACTCCCACTTCAACCACCGTGGTGGCGACCAGAAGTTGTACTTCATTTTTTCGGAAGCGCTGCATCACGTCCTCTTTTTCCTCACTCGAGAGCCTCCCATGCAGCAGGCCGAGCTTCAGCTCCGGAAAAACATCCTTCGAGAGGCGCTGATATTCCTCCATTGCCGCTTTGAGTTCGAGCTTCGATTCTTCAATCACCGGATAGACGATGAACGCCTGATGGCCGGCATGCACTTCACGCCGGAGCGACTCCCAAACGCCGGGGAGATGCGGCTCGCTGGTCATGCGCGTTTCGATGGGCGTGCGTCCGGGCGGCAGCTCGTCGAGGATCGACACGTCCAGGTCCCCGTAGAGCGTGAGAGAAAGCGTGCGCGGAATGGGCGTGGCCGTCAGCACCAGCACGTGAGGCGCGTGACCGCGCGCAGCGGCTTTGTCCATCAGGCGTTTGCGCTGCAGCACGCCGAAGCGGTGCTGTTCATCGATGGCCACGAAGCCAAGACGGGCAAACTCCACTTTTTCTTCAATCAATGCGTGCGTGCCGATGACGAGTTGCGCTTCGCCGGAGCGAATGCTCTCGAGCGCCGCGGCTTTCCCGGCGGATTTCAAGCCGCTGATGAGCAGCTCGACGCGGTAGCCTCCGGGGGCCAGAATTCGCCGCGCGGCAAGAAAATGCTGCACGGCAAGAATTTCCGTCGGCGCCATCAAAGCCGCCTGGCAGCCGTTTTCGATGGCGATTACCGCTGCTTGCAGCGCGATGATGGTCTTGCCGCTTCCCACATCACCCTGCAGTAAGCGGTTCATCGGCGCGGGTTTCTCGAGGTCCGCGGCGATTTCCGCCAGGACGCGCTTCTGCGCCGCCGTGGGCTTGAACGGCAGGATGCGTTTCAGCGCTTCGCGCACATTCCCTTCCCGTAAGCGGAAAGCAATCGCATTCTCCTTGCGCGCGGCCTTGCGGTCCAACGCCAGGCTGAGCTGGAAGAGGAAAAATTCTTCGAAGATCAGCCGTTGCTGCGCCGGGGATCGAAAGGTATTCAGCGCGTCGAGCGATTCGCCGGGCGGAGGGAAATGCGCATGAATCAGCGCTTCGCTTCGCGAAGGATAGCCGAGTTTTGCCCGCAACGCTTCCGGCAAAACATCCCTTACCTCCGCGGCGATGGATTGCACAGCCGCATACATGGCGCGCCGGATGGCACGCGAGCCGAATGCGCCCATCGCTTCGTAGATCGGCACAATGCGGCCAACTTCGGTGGAATCCATTCCTTCGCTGCTCAGCACCTCGATCTGCGGATTGATCATCTCCAGGCGCGCGGGCCGCAGCTTATCGATTTCCGCCTTGCCATGCAGAACCAGCCATTGCCCGGGTTTGAGGCGGCCCTCGAGGTAACCACCGTGAAAAAATTTGCACGGCAGAGAGCCGCTGGCGTCCTGCACCAACAGATGATAGATCGCGTTGCGGCCATACATGCCGCGCACGGCCTGGCCGCTCATCACCCGCGCGCGGATGGTATAGATGCCATTGGGCTGAACGTCCCTCACGTTGGAAAAACGGATGCGGTCTTCATAGCGGAACGGCAAATACGTGAGCAAGTCTTCGAGCGTGTGGATTCCGCGCTCGGCCAGCAATTCCGCGCGCTGCGGACCTACTCCTTTGATCATGCGCACTTCGGTGGTGAGGCTTTGTGCCATCAGTTCGTAAAGGCGAAGCGGTCCATCCGCGCGAGTTACGGCGCAGCCGTCAGGGCCTCCTCTTTATATCATTCCCGCGAGGAACACGCGGCAGCGGCGAGGATTGGGCCACTGCCATACGTCTCGCTACATTGAACGTACCGCGCCACACTAAAAAGAAGAGCCTGGAGTGCCTGGAAACCGGCAAACGAGCGATGACTTCCCGCCGCGAAAGCCTGGTTGCCGCACTATTCTGGAAACAATTTCCACAGTTTTCGCGTTCATAGCAGAGGTAGCGGCTGCTTACCCACGCAGTTGGGGTGCGTCCAATTTGGGTGGTCGCGTAATGCTTTGAGTTTGGCCGAATGGTAGAATCCCGGCTAAGGTACTGCAAAGCAAGCGGCAACACCGGCACACGCGAAGAGAAAGCGAAATATGCCGCTCCCTCCATGGGCTTTGGTCTTAGCCGATGATTCGGGCCGGGCGGGCAGCACCCAAGCCGCCTTAGCCACGGTGACTTCGTTGCCCAAACTCGATGACCGAGCAGTGGTGGCGGAAGCGCAGGCGGGTGACCGAGCCGCTTTCGAGGAACTCGTTCGCCGCTACGACCGCGATGTCCTGCGTCTGGCCCTGAAGCTCATGAAACGGCCCGAGGACGCTCGTGACGTTTACCAAGAGGCCTTCCTCAAGGTTTATCGCAATCTCCACCGTTTCCGTTTTGAATGCAGCTTTTACACCTGGCTGTACAGAATCGTCACCAACGTTTGCCTCGATCATCTTCGCCGCCGTCAGGCGCGCCCGGAAGACCAGGCCCCGGAGGTCAACTCCGGCAATCATGATGAAGGCATAACCGATTTCTTCGAGCGCCAGCGCGAGCACCGCCCCTCGCTCGATCCCGAGCGCCGCTTTTTTGGAGGCGAGATTCGCGCCCGCATCAGCGTAGCCATGGAGCGCCTCTCGCCGCGCGAACGCATCGTATTTGAAATGAAGCACTACCAAGGGCTGAAGCTGCGCGCCATTGGGGATGCCCTCGGCACCACCGAGGAAACCGTCAAAAATTCCCTTTTCCGCGCCACGCGCAAACTCCGCGGCGAATTGGGTGGCCTGCGATGAGCGCTACGGGAAAGCTCACGCGCTGTGCGGACATCGCCCCGCTGCTGGTCTTCTACGTCTGCGATGAAGTCGACGCGCGAGAGCGTGCACAGATCGAAGCGCACCTCGCGGTTTGCCCTGCTTGTGCCGCGCAGCTCCACGAAGAAGAATCGCTGCGCACGGTCTTGACCGCATCCGCTCCGCCCGCCGAACAACTCGATCCCTCGGGTATTCTCCTCGCGCAGTGCCGCAGTGAACTCGCCGAGAAGCTGGACGACCTGGCCGCTCCGCCGGTGCAGGAGCATTGGCGCCCGTTTGGCTGGATGCGCCAGTGGATGGCGCTGCGGCCGGTATGGAGCGGCGCAGTTCTAGTTTTGTTCGGGCTGGCCCTGGGAACACAGGCGCCGCAATGGCTGGCCACGAATGATCGCGCTGGTTCTTCGGATCAGGCTATGAATGTCCGTCCCACGCTGCGCTTGACGGAAGACCAGCTTTCGAAGATGGCCGTTGCCGGCATCAGCTTTACTCCCTCGACGGATTCTGCGCCCGGCACAGTGCAAGTGCAGTTGAGCGCGGAGCAGCCTTTGACTCTTTCGGGTAATTTGGACGACCCCGACGTGCGCCGTGTCCTGACCTTTGCCGTCGAAAACGACGATCGCACCGATGCCGGCGTGCGGCTCGATTGCCTGGAAGCACTCAAGGCCCACGTTCACGATTTGAAGGTTCGCCAAGCCTTGCTGACGGCCGCGCGCAAGGATCAGAATCCCGCCGTGCGCATGAAGGCCCTCGAATCGCTCCGTGATTCGGCTTCGGACGAACCCGTCCGGGAAGCACTGCTCGATGCTCTGGAGCACGACACGAACCCCGGCGTGCGCGTCGAGGCCGTGAATCTTCTTGTGCGCTCCCTGGAAATCGAGCTCCCAGACGCTTCGGATGACGCGCCAGCGTCCCAGGCGGGTTCTGCCCCCGCGGACCCGTCCATCGAGCGCGTGGTGCGGGCGCTTACCGAGATGCAGCGCCGTGATCCCAGCCGCCACGTGCGGCTGCGCAGCGCCGCGGCTTTGCGTCAGATCGGTCCGCGCGAGCTGCAGTAATCAGAAAAGAGATTCAGACAGAGAATGAGCACTCGCACCATTTTGAAAGCAATCGGTTCGGCAGGCCCGCTGGCCTGCAGCGGCGCACTGCTCTTGTCCTTCTGCGCGGGAATGATGCCATCTCGCTTGCTGGCCGCCAGTAGGGTGGAACCGGCTCTCGTCGATCCCGCCAACAATTCTGGCGAATCCCCTGGGACTCGCGCTTCCGCCGACCGCGCCGGCGTTCTGCAGACCTCTGACGGACTTACGCTGCATCTCACGGCCGACCTCGGATCGGTGCGCATTGTCCCGCTCGAGGCCGGCGTCGCGCCGGTGGTGCGTTACAAGGTTCACATCGAGACGGATGCGCGCGCTCCGCTTGCGCAACACCTCCTCGATCACTATTCGCTCACGGCGAAATCGACCGCCTCGGGCGTGGAGATCAACGGCGCCCTTCCCGTGCAAAGGGGCCATGCCGCGGGCAGCGCGCAATTCTGGGTGCAATTCGAGATTGCTGTTCCGCGCGGCTATAGCGTCAACGTCAACACGGAGGCTGGCGATGTCGAGTCACAAGACATCGGTGGCACGGCAACGCTCATCACCCAGGGCGGCAACATCCAAGTTGGACGCGTCGGCGCCAGCGGCTTGCGCACTGCGGCCCCAGGCCACCCTGTCGCCAAGCTTGAAACGCAAGGCGGACACATTCGCATACTGGACGTTGCGGGCGACCTCAGCGCCTTCACCGGGGGCGGACACATCACCGCCGGAAACATTTCGGGTAACGCCACCTTGCGCACCGGCGGCGGGCACATTCACGCCGGGCAAATTGGCGGCCGCGCCGAACTCGATACCGTTGGTGGTAATATCACCGTCGGCCGCGCCGGAGGCTTTGTCAGCGTGCGCACGGGCGGGGGTCAGATCGATTTCGGTGAAGTGCGCGGCTCCGTGCGCGCGCAGACGGGCGGGGGCGGCATTCGCATCATGTCCGTCTCTGGTCCCATGGAACTGGAATCCAGCAGCGGCAGCATTTGCCTGACGCGGGTGGCCGGAACCATCCAGGCGGCCACTTCCGGTGGCACGATCACCGCTTGGATCAACCCCGACACAGCATCTTCGGGTGGTACCGTGCACCTGGCGGGGCCGTCGCAGTTGGCCTCCGGGGCGGGCGACATTATCCTTTTTCTTCCGCGGAATCTTGCCGCGAACATCGATGCCACCGTCGAAACCGGCGGGGAACACCGCTTCGAGGCTGACCCTGCACTGCCTCTTATCATCCAGACTCTCGCAAACCACGCCCCAGGGCCTGTGCATGCCACCGCGGCATTGAATGGCGGCGGCGCGCTCCTCAAGCTGCACACCACCGGGGGGAAAATTCGCCTGCAGTTTCTCGATGCGGAAACGGCCTGGCACGATTCCCTCGTTCGCGATCAACAAGCGCGCCTGGCGTGGACCGACCCGGACGGTGTACAGATCGAACGCGTGAAAGCCACCCAACCCCATCCAAATCCTGCAGCGTCGCCCCAGCCCGAGAGCAAGGGCGATTGGCTGGAGAGCTGGATGGAC
Organism: Acidobacteriota bacterium; assembly: GCA_043758915.1. Taxonomy (GTDB): domain Bacteria; phylum Acidobacteriota; class Terriglobia; order Acidiferrales; family UBA7541; genus Acidiferrum. The sequence goes on from JAYVMO010000073.1 coordinate 17,163, forward strand.
CGCCTGGAAATCGCCTTTACGGGGAGCGTGCGCGAGGACGCCGATGCTCTTCAGAAGCGCCTTATGTATTCCCCCCCTCCGTCGTATCCGGAAATTGCCAAGCGCGCCGGATTGCAAGGCATCGTGAGACTCCAGGTTCGCATCAAGAAAAATGAGACCGTGGAAGTGGAGAAAGTACTCGAAGGGGAACCCGCCCTCGCCGACGCCGCCATCGCTGCCGTGCAGCAGTGGCGCGCCAAGCCGGCCTGGGTAAACTCGAAGCAGGTCGAAGTCGTTTCGATCGTGACTTTTAACTTTCAGTTGCACTGAACGTTTCTTTACGCCGGTGCACAAACCGGTATCTGAGTTTCTTTTCGGTCCCGGGCCCTCGGTAGTCAGAAGCGTTCGAAGGAGGTAGAACGTGATACTTCGTTATACGGTGCGTCCGGCCGCGTTGCTCGTCCTCGTCCTGGCCGTGGTTTGGGCTGTGCCCAGCTTCGCCATCAGCAAGGAATTCAATCAAACCTATCCTCTGCAGCCGGGAGGCTCCTTCGAGTTGCAGAACGTCAACGGCGCCGTCGATGTCCAGGGCTGGGACCGCGATGAAGTCGAGGTTCACGCCGTGAAGACCGCCAAGCAAAACGAGTCGGACCTCGAACGCGTCTCCATTGAAGTGAGCGCGAAACCTGACTCCATCGCCATTGCCACGCATTATCCGCAAAATGAGGGTGTCGAGGTCGTCGTCGAATACACCATCCGCGTGCCATACGGCGCCCACGTCGAGCACATCGGCACCGTGAATGGCACGCTGCGCATCGCCGGCCTCGAGGACCTCGGCGATCTTCATAGCGTGAACGGAAATATCGAAGTCTTTGAAGGCGGCGGCGCCGTTCACGCGCATACCACCAACGGCAATGTGCACCTTGAGCTTGCCCGCATGTCCCAGAAAAATGGCGCGACGGCGGAAACCACAAATGGCTCCGTGTTCCTGGCCATTCCGTCGGACACCCAGGCCGATCTCGAAGCCCGCTCCATGAACGGCAATTTCTTTTCCGAGCTGCCCCTATCGCTACAAAGTTCGCAGCGGCCCCGCGAAGTGCAAGGCAAACTGGGACGCGGCGGGGCCCCGATCCGCTTGCACACCGTGAATGGCGGCATTCGCGTGGCCGCTCTGCGGTCGACCATTTAGGTTCCGCTGCGTCTAATACAACAGGAGGACAAGACGAACATGAACAAAAGAACTTTAATACTTGCCGCAGGACTTGGGGCGCTCAGCTTGGCGCTGATGGCGCTGCCCAGCCCTTCGGCCACCGCGCAAGACCAGAATGATTCCTCATTTTCCCGCTTGCAGCAGAAGCTGGCGGCTTGGCAAGAGAACTTGCAGGCAAAAATGGCCGCGCAAGAAGATAAGTTTTGTCAGCTCGCGGAAGCTCGCGCACTCCAGGCGTCAACACGCGCCCTGGCCCAGCAAGAAACTCAGTTGAAAAGACTCGAGGTCGCGCCGGACTCCGAGGAGATCACCATCTTTGGCGGTGACGATGGCGCAAGCTGGCTAGGTGTCGAGACTCACGAAGTGACCACCGACAAGGCCAAGGAACTGAAACTTCCCGCCGAGCGGGGAGTTGTGGTTGGCAAGGTCATTCCAGACAGCCCGGCCGCGAAGGCGGGCTTGAAAGAAAACGATGTAATCTGGGAGATCAATGGTCAGCGGGTTGAGGGCACCATGCAATTCCGCCGCATGATTCGCGAAATTCCCGCGGGGCGCAGCGTGCAACTCACCGTTTGGCGCGAAGGCCGCTCGCAAACTCTCAGCGCCAGCCTCGGCAAGGCGGAAGAAGGCCGTCGCATGCGTTTGCAGGCCGCTCCCGGCGCATTTGCGTTCCGCGTTCCGGAAGGGCCGGAACTCGGCGAAATTCCGGAAATGGATTGGGGCGGCGTGTTCGCCCCCGCCGGACATCCACGGCTGGGCATCGACGCGGAAGATCTCAGCGGCCAGTTCGGCAATTATTTCGGCGCTCCCGAGGGCGAAGGCGTCCTCGTGCGTGACGTGAATTCCGGCTCTCCCGCGGAGAAGGCCGGTTTGAAAGCGGGTGACGTGATCACTTCCATCGATGGTGAGCGCATCCGCTCGGTCGGCGATCTCCGCGAAAAGCTCGCGCCGAAAAGCGACGACAAAGACAAAACGGTTAAACTCGGCGTGCTGCGCAATAAGAGTCCGCTTACCCTTACCGTCGAACTGCCTGCTCCTGCCTTGAGAACAAAGCATGTCATGACCCACCGCACCAACATCTAACTCTCTTTCGGCACAAAAGGCCCGGACCACCGGTTCGGGCCTTTTCCCCTTCTTACGAAGATTTCCGCGAGATTCGCAGCCTACCGTGGTTTCTACGCTTTCCCGTCACGCCCGTATTTCCGTAGCAACCGCAAGGGGCGCCCCAGCGCATCCAGAAGCCACGGCCGCTTTTCTTCCGCTCCGGCAACCCAGTCTTCTTCCGTCGGAGAAAACGAAAGCCGTAGCAGATACGCGGGACCAGCGATGCGTCCGCCGCGCATGCGCATTCGAAACCCCGCGCGCTGCAATAGTCCCGGCGGGGCATAGCCCGCCGCGGGCAGCCACTTTTCGATTTGTGCGGCAAGCTTTGCCGCTTCGCGGTCCGCTTTCACGGTCGCGGCAGCTTTTTCCGGAAGCGGCGTCTTTAGGATGTCCGCGGCCAGCCGCAACCCCACGTGCAACATGCGCTCCGCGTCAGTGGCCCTTGCTGCTTTAAAAGCTCCATCCCAATCGAGGCTCGCCTGCCGGCAGACCAGCGCCGCCACGTCCGCGATCCACATCAGGCGTTCCCAGAAGTGTTTTGCGCCGTGAATGCAGATCAGCACCAGCTCATCTTCAACGGAGAGCGCTGGAATTTCGTGCGCATCGAGCGGCACGCGAATCTGCCGTTCGAATAATTTTTCGAGCGGCAGCGGCCTCGGGAAATATCGAAACGTGCGCTCCGTGTGCAGTTCAACCAGCAGCTTTGTACCGGTCCTGGTGAAGAGATACTCACCCGGAATTTTCCCGGCGAAAATGGCACTCAGCGGGACATCCGCTT